>DYSA01000073.1 GCA_020726425.1 Fibrobacter succinogenes
TTGTATGGTTCCAAAGCCTTGCATATCTTATTTTTCACCACTTTCGCCTGCTTGCCGTGGATGAGAAGATCGAACGGGAAAGTGGAGAGATCAACGTTTCCATGGAGGGCGATCAGCCATCTGAGTTTAGTGATCACGAGAGTGGTGATTTCTTGTAAGTTCTTGATATATTGAGAAATTTTGGAAAGCGGATCGGTCGTTAGGATTGATCCGTTTTTTGTTTTTTCCGGTGAGAAAATAGTCATACTTTTTAGTTCCTTCTTGACTAAAAACCGGCTATACTGAAGAAAAAACAGGGAGGTTCTTATGGATTTAATAAATCGCGGGGCATATTATGTGGTAGCTCTTACCGCTTTGGCAATGGTGATTTGCAATCAATATGGATATCGTTTTGATTCACCTCAGATGCATCTCTTAATGGGGTTGACTATTATTCCGGTTTCGCTGATTCTCGAAACCATGAAACTGAAACCGTATTTCCTCTATTTCCCCCTGTGGGGATTGGGTTTTATTCCTTTCTTGTTTGGATTGTATGAAATAGGAGATTGGCCTGCGCTCTTTTGGGCAATACCAATGGCGATTCTGTGCAGTCTGGTTCTGGCCAGTTCTGAGAAAAAACGGGAGCACAAAGCGATCGATGTTACGCATAAACTTCTGGACGTTGATCCTGATGAACTTAGACAGCAGATCGCGGACAATCGCGCACATCACAGCAACCAGCAAAAACCGCAGAGCAGATAGTATATTTGGCGTTCAACAATCTATCCTTGTGGGAGATTCATGAAACTGACGCCATATCAGATCTATCGATTAAAGATAAACCTTCGCCGACTGGCGATTCTTCTTGTGGTCATTGCCGTTGGCTTTGGCATTCGGCTTCGCGGATGCCAGGTTAAAAAAGAGACCACCCTTCTCAAATCCGAAAATTCGCTTCAAGGAAACGGTCAAACTTTGACCGGCGCTAAAATGACCGCTTTCGATGACACCATCAAAATTTGGGAACTTAAAACAGATAAGTTGATTCAAGATGTGGATGCTCAAAAGATTCACGTTGCGCCGGTGCATTTGGAAATGTATCACAAACAGGGATCTGTTGCGGTGACGGTGCTTGCTGATTCCGGCAACACCACTCAGCAGATGGAAACATTTTTTATCTGGGGACACGTGGCAATTACCAGTTTCGAAGGAAACAAACTTCGCAGTAAATCACTCAGTTGGGACAAACCAAGTCGCCGCTTACACTCAACAGATTACGTCGAAATTTCAACGCCAAACGGCGAAGTGATGCGCGGAAAAGGATTTGATGCTACCGAAGATCTGACATGGTGGGAGTTCCATCAAGACGTGAGTGGACGCATGAAAAACTTTGAAAGTGAAATTGGATTTGGCGAGGAATCCAAGTGAGAATTCTATTACTACTTATGGTCTGTATTTCAATGCTTTCTGCCCAATCAGTGGTGGATCTTCTTCACGCAGACTACAATAGCAACAGCATGATAAATGGTTCTATCGTTTCAATTCTCAGGGGACGTGTAGAGTTTCAGTACGGTAAAATCAATATCAAAGCAGACAGCACAATCTGGCAGCGCGGTTCAGGAATCCTTCGCATGGGAGGCCGAGTTCGGATCAATAAGCCCAATCAACAGATCACCTGTGATTCACTTGTTTTTTACAGCGATATTAAAAAATTCCTCCTTCGCGGTCGAACGACTATGGTGGATACACTTCAGGAAGTGACCTTGAAATCTCGTGAAGCTGATTACTTCAGCAATGCCGATTCACTGGAACTTCGCCAAAAACCGAAAGTCTATTTCTGGGATTCAAAATCAACAGACACGGTAGTTGTCACCGGCGAACCGATGCACTATCTCGGGAAAACAGGGATGATTCGGGTGCGCAGAAATATTCATGTTCTCGGGCCCGATTTGAACGCGAAAGCAAACTACGGCTGGTATTCTCGTGACACCAAGACTGCTCAGTTGAACGGGAAAGCCAAAATGGAGTATGGGTTGTCCACCGTCACTGGAGGATTGATCGATTTGTATCTCACTGACGACGCTGTGGATTCCTTTACCGTGATCAACGATTCTCCAAAGGGGGTTTCGCGCGATACCAGTGGTAGAGATACCACAATCAGTACCTTGACCGGCGACTCTCTTCACTTTACCGTTGAAGGTTCGCGGATCAAACAGGTCGTTTCCACGACGAACGCGAAATTCGAACGGTCTGCGCCAACGCAAGAAGGCAAAGAGGATATTGTTTGGGGAAAACAGATTATCACAACGATAGAAAAAAATGGCGATGGAACAGCTCACGGGTTGGGACAAGTGCGAGCGCTCTATCGATCTGACAAAGATGCGACCAATGAAATTGTCGGTGATGATCTGTTTATCACTTTCGATCGCGATGGTGCGCAGGAAATCACGCTCACAGGTGGGGTGTCGGGAGTTATTTTACCGAAGTAAAAAACGGTACGCCGGAGCAACTCACGGAAGAAGATATATATGGACAAATCAAGTCATAGCAAACGCACAATCCGCACCGAAGAACTTCTCAAAATCTACGGTTCCCGCACAGTGGTGAACCGAACTTCTCTCACCGTTTCGCAAGGTGAAATTGTGGGGCTTCTCGGGCCAAATGGTGCCGGGAAAACGACCACGTTCTATATGATTGTCGGTATGGTTCGCCCGAATCACGGTCATATCTATCTCGATGACAAAAAGATAACTCGCATGCCCATGTACAAACGGGCTCGCCATGGCATTGGCTACCTTCCTCAAGAAGCTTCAGTATTTCGATCGTTGTCAGTTCAAGATAATGTCTTAGCGATTCTTGAACAATTGGGAATTCCGCCAAAACAGCGAAAAGAGAGAATGGAACAACTTCTTGAAGAGCTACACGTAACTCATATTATGAAAAGTCTCGGAAGTCAGCTTTCTGGTGGAGAGCGTCGCCGTGTTGAAATTGCTCGAACCTTGGCGATCAATCCAGACTTTATCCTTCTTGACGAACCATTTGCCGGTGTAGACCCGATTGCGATTGAAGATATTCAGTCGATTATTTACGAATTGAAAGAGAAAGGGTTCGGTGTATTGATCACTGACCACTCGGTTCGTGAAACACTGAGAATTACTGACCGCGCCTATATCATGGCGAACGGGGAAATTCTGGTACATGGAACGGCGGATGAACTCGCTGAAAATGAAGAAGCACGTCGTATCTATCTGGGAACAAATTTCAGACTGGACTGATTATGAAAAACATATTCCTAATTCTCTTGCTGACTATTCCGATTTTTGCAATTCAAGTGAAAATGGGAACACTCTACACCAGTTGGCCCGCTTCAGATTCGACGCTGAATGGGATGATTGAAATTACCTCAGATGCGGTTTCTTCGCCGAATCGTCTGCCGATACAAGTGATCTATCTTGTCGACGTTTCTCGCGAATGTGCCGGAAGTGTCCGTCAAGGATTGATCGAAGGTGGCAAAGAGTTGCTCGCTTCACTGCGCGATGATGACCGATTTGGCATCGTCATCTACTCAAAATATTCTCGCACTCTTATGCCGCTTACCAATCTTACAGCCGAATCTCGCGCTCAGGCAATTGATCAGTTGGAACGAATTACCACCGAAGAGGGACGCGACCTTTCGGCAGCACTGAATCGCGTTGCCGGTGAATTTAAACTTCGCGCTCGGGAAAAAATCGAAGGTCGCTATCTGGTTGCAACCGCTCTTGCACCGATCACCGAAGGAAAAAAACGGCGCGGTCTTGTGGCGGAATGGAACCTATCAGTTGATACCGACAGCATGGGATGTGTGCTTCACACGGTGAACTACGGTGAAACATTCAACGAAGAGAATGCGATTCGCGGGGCTGAACTGGGTGGTGGGAGAGCATATCTTGTGTCAAAAGATCGTCCCGATTCGTTGGTCACAGTTTTTAAAGAGTTGGGTTCGGCGATAACTTCACCAGTGTATCGCAATCTGGAACTATTCGTTGAGATTCCCGAGGGTGGTGCAAAATTTTGCGCCTTGGGTACAGACAAACCGTTGGTGAATCCGATTAAAATAAAGCAGATCGCCCGGGGAAAAACCGAACGGATTATGTTCACACTGAAGGGAACTCAAAATCAGCCCAATTCAGTAATCGATCTTGATCTTGATTACTATGATATCGCTACAAATACTCAACTAAATGCAAAAGATAATCTTAAGATTAGTACGCAAAAAGAATCTGTATATAATACCGAATTTGCCGGCACACTTCTTCGCGGGCAACTGCTTGCTCATCTCGCTGACAATATTGAAATCTTTGGCCGCCTTGACTCTGAAATGGATCAAAAAGCAGCGAAAGATTTTCGCAGAAACTATGCGGTTTCATTTCAGCAACAGGTTGTAAACCGCTTAGAGACTGTTCAGAGTTCAGTGGGGACTGAGGAGATGAAATCAACCGTAAAGCTCATGCAGAGTATTTTTGAAGAGATTCGCGATGGTATTCTCTCGGCAGATCATATCATACGTCGCGTAAAATTTGACCTTCACCAGACCCTTCACGGAAGGTAAACAATATGAAAAGAGTCGTTTTGACAGGCCCGAAATCATCGGGTAAAAGTAATATAGGCGTTCGACTTGCTGAACTGATTCACCTGCCTTTTTTTGATTTGGATGAAGTGCTCGAACAGGTTTATTCTGAAGAACACGATGGCAATCGTTTGCCGTTTAGAGAGATCTATCGCCGCCACGGCGAATCGAAGTTTCGTGAACTCGAACTTGCCGCTGCAAAGCGCGTCGCTTCGATGGATCGCATTCTTCTATCCACCGGAGGAACGACATTCAATCAGGCTTCTCTGAGGGAAATTCTCGTACCCGATTCCTATATCGTTCTATTGAAAAATGACCCCGAAATTTTATGGGAACGCACGAGTCACAAAGGGATTCCGTCGTATCTTGAAGGTGAAGCGGATCCAAAACGGGCATTTCTCGATCGCGTGGAAAAAGTTGTTGAAACGATTAATCCGCTTGCTCACGTGAGTCTTGATACAAAAGATCTCAGTATCGAAGATGTGGCGCAACTTCTTGATGTGGAACTTTCTGTGAGAAAGGTATTGCGATGAATTTTGATTTTGACACGGTAAACAACAGTTTTTACACCCCTGTTCAGATTGAAAAAATCAAGGCGGCAACCGTGGCTATCACCGGTGCGGGAGGTCTTGGTTCAAACTGTGCTATGATTTTAGTGCGGGCGGGATTTGCTAAATTCCTCCTTGTTGATTTTGACATAATCTCTGCTTCGAACCTGAACCGTCAGTTCTACCGTCCCGACCAAATCGGGAAGATTAAAGTTGAAATGTTAAAGGAAAATCTTTTGGCGATCAACCCAAATCTCGAACTGACTATTTTCAACGAACGAGTTACACCGGAAAACATCGATGCGATACTCGGCGATGCGGATGTCGTTGTTGAAGCATTTGATACGCCGGAAGCAAAGGCGATGATCTCTCAAAAAATGTTTGCCGATCCACGGCCTTTCGTTTGTGTTAGTGGAATCGCGGGCTACAATAACAGCGACCGGATCCGCACGCGAGAGATTCGCGGGAACAACTGGATCGTGGGCGATGGAGAATCGGGCGTGGATAAAAATCCACCACTTGCACCATCGGTTCTGATTGCGTCGGCAAAACAAGCTGATGTGGTACTTTCGGTAGTTCTCGATCGATGACGTATCGGGAGAAAGTTCAGTTCTATTTTAATGACCATACAACTCGGACAGGGCGAATGGTGGAACTTTCCACCTTCGTACTCAACTTGATTCTCTGCGCTCTGTTTGTTTTTGAAAGTTACTTTCCTGAAAATTATTACATTTCCAAAGTTGACACTCTTTTTACTATCGCTTTAATATTCGAATTTTTGCTGAGACTCTATGGAGCGCCAAATCGAAAAAAGCACCTCTTACAGTTTTGCACGATTATCGATATTTTCTCAATTCTTCCGACATTGATTCGTTGGTTTTTCCCTGTTGCATCAGTGGGACTACTGACGTCTTTGAGAATCCTGAGACTTTTTCGTGTCCTGCGCTTTTTGAGATTTCTTGAAACAAAACACTTTTTCTTTGGGACTGTAGCCGAACAAACACTGCGGATCGCGCGACTCATTGTTACTGTGGGGATGCTCTTTTTTGTTTCTGCCGGTGTTGTGTATAGTGTCGAAGCGCCATTTAACGGGAACATGAACACTTTCGGTGATGCGTTTTACTTTGCGGTTATGACCCTGACGACGGTTGGTTTTGGCGATATTTCCCCAATCACCGAGGCGGGAAGAATGGTGACTATTCTTATGGTTCTTGCGGGAGTTGTGATTATTCCCTGGCAGGCGGGGATGGTGATTCACGGCTACGGAAAAAATGATATTATCTGCCCCAATTGTGGCCTTCGCTATCACGAACGTGATGCTTCGCACTGTCGCAGTTGTGGTTCGATTATCTTTCAACTCGAAGAGTCATAGTTCAATCTCTGACCATTGCAGCTGACAGGTGAAACACTTTCAGTGGCACGCCCAAATTACCTTCACTCTGACATTTTTTTAACGGTCAGAAATCACCGCCTGTTACTCCTTTTGATTGTCGGCATGAAAAAGGGATGCGAAGTGCGCATCCCCTTGATGTTTGATCAGATCTGAGGAGTAGACCAAGGTAAAGCTTACTCCCCAAGAATCTTTTCGACAAAATCCCTTTTAATTGTCGGTTTCGGAACGGGAATCTCAAACCACTTCTGAACCGGCTGGTCGAGCGCCAATCCATACATGAAATTATAGAGCGACGCCTTGAGCCCCTTCCCGAGAACATCGTAGTTCGCTTTGGGGGCCAGTTCAGTGAACGGAACATCGTTGCGAACAAAACTTGATTCGGGGCGGTTCAAGGTGATTCCGAATTGTTGCGGATTCATACCGATCGGGCTGTGTTCTGTGGCAGAGAATCGGTGCCAGTACGCCGAATGAAGCACGCCGATTTCAAAGAGTTGCCGCACGATTTCACAGGCATCCACGATATCTTGGGTCGTTTGACCGGGAATTCCATACATGAGATAACTGTGAACCATAATCCCCGATTCGGCGAAAGTTGCCAGCGATCGAATCGCATCGGGAAGAAGTATTCCTTTGTTCAGAATCGTGAGCATTTTGGGAGTAACCCCTTCGAGGCCCCCTGTTACGCCGATACAACCGGAACTGGCGAGTCGCGACACGAGATTCGTATCGAAGATCTTCTCAAACCGAATATTTCCCCACCACGTAAGCCCCAATCTGCGACGATTGATCTCGTCAGCCATTCGTCCCAACATGGCGGGAGGTGCTGCTTCATCGACAAAGTGGAATCCACTCTGATTTGTTTCGCCGATGATCTGCTCCATTATGTCCACGATCCTCGACGCTTCGCCGGGATTGAACTTTGCCACGTAATCAAGTGATGTGTCGCAGAAACTACACTTGTGCCAGTAGCATCCGTGAGCCAACATCAGTTTGTTCCAGCGGTACGAACTCCAGAGCCGGTGCATGGGATTTGCCATTTCTGTGAGACCGAAGTAGAGGTGATTCGGAAGACCGTCGAATGTGGGATTGGGCCACTGTTTGAACGGAAGATCGAAGAGTTCTGAACTATTCTTGAAAACAACAATTCCCTGTTCTTCGACAAAGGTTCGCAAGAGTGGCTGATCGGGATTGCTCTGCTGTTTCAGGATCGATTCAATTGCGGTTTGGCCATCATCGAGTACGACATAATCGCAGTAGGCAAAGATCCGTGGATCCGAAAGTTCGCGAAGTTCTGTCGATATGTATCCGCCACCGAGAACAATCTTGGTCGAAGGAGAGAGTTCTTTGATTTTTTCCCCCACGCGAAGTGCTCCGTAGAACGCGCCGGGAAAGGGAACTGTAATCAGTACAATTTCCGGTTGTATCTGAACAAAATGTGTTTCTGTGAGCGAATCGATCATTGTGTCGATCATGGTGGGCGACGCATTGAGCCGATCTTCCATGAGTGAAAAATCGGTGAGTGCGAGGCCCAGTTTTTCGGCGTAGCGAGCGAGCCCGAAATCTTCGTCGATCGAGTCTGCGATCAAGTCGCAGAGATCATCCACAAAAAGACTGGCGAGAAACGCTGCCTTGTCCGCAATTCCCAACATTCCGAACATCGCATCAAATCCCCCTTCGAGAGATTTATCGATCTCTTCGATCACCGAAAACCGGCTCCCTTGAGGAAGAAAATCGGTGCAGGCGATTCGATGTGCCAGCGAAGGATCGCGA
This sequence comes from Fibrobacter succinogenes, assembly GCA_020726425.1. Lineage (GTDB taxonomy): Bacteria > Fibrobacterota > Chitinivibrionia > Chitinivibrionales > Chitinivibrionaceae > JAIFMU01. The sequence continues at coordinate 8,294 of DYSA01000073.1, forward strand.
TTCTGAAGATAGCGAATCGCCGGATCCACGGCGCGAATGTACTCATCCCTTTGCTGAAGAAAGTCGATCGCTTTTGCAGAACAGCTGTTCCTAGATCCGATCTCTTCGCTGATACGAAGAACCGTTTCCCTTGAAAATATTTGGCACAGAAGTTCAATGGACATATCGATCTGAGTGGCTGTCTCTCCTCGATCGCGAAGAAATCCCGTGAGATACGCCGTGGCGGGATAGGGCGCGTTCGATTGGACAAGAGGCGGGGTAATTAATAAACAGTTCATAGTTTTTCTCCAAAGTAATAAACGATTACCTCGTTGGTGCAGTAGTGTGAAATCTCGTAACAGGTTTCTAAACCTGCCGATCTCGTTCCAAGGCTCCTGCCTTGGAATGCCATCCGCGAGGCTCCGCCTCGATTCGTTGAGGTTGAAGTCTCAAGAAATGAGTGACTGGTGCGGAAAAGCATGTCACGATATTTTTTCGTACTGCGGTATCGGGGAAATCGTGAAGTAATATCACCGCGAAAATAGATTTTGCAGAACCGTACTTCTATGAAAGAGGAAATTCTTTTGGGATTAGACAGATGGCAGGTTCCATTTAAAACGTTCGTACCTACTCAGACACTTCTTCTTGATCCTGAAATAGTATAAAAGAGGGGTAGTAAGAGAACCGGTTCCGCGGATCCGGTGTCTGTGTAAGATGAGAAGTTTTTCCACCAGTAAAAAACGATTTC
>DYSA01000630.1 GCA_020726425.1 Fibrobacter succinogenes
TTACACCTATGGTTCTCCCAATTTCTCTCTCGAAGCATTAAAAGATGTGGTTCACTCCTCCTCTTTTGCTTTGACACTGGGAATAGGGGGAACTATCGGCATGGAGTTTGGCCAGCAGTTCATTCAGCAGGCTAAGAACAACGATGGAACAGTGGCAAAAAGTACCACAAACCCATTTTCGGGATCATTTTACGGAACGGTGATGGAGCATTTCATCGAAGGATCATTTTCAGCAGGAATGTATCAGCGTTTGCATTGGAACTGGATTGAATCGCAGACGCAAACACCATCGCCGAATAATGGATTCACCCTGATTGAACAAGGATTTACGACGACATTTAACAAAATGCACCGGATCCATGCCGCCGTGGGAGTAAACCTCGTGAAAGAGCCCGATGCGGATTTCAACTATCCAGTTTCAGTAGCCCTCGGGTATACGTGGATCGGGAAGATCAAGAAGTAAGAGTGATATTCACCGGTATGTATTGAAAAAGGGAATCGCCTCATGACGATTCCCTTTTTGCTTTTACCAATGCACCGCACGTTTGTGGTGGTCTATTGCTTTAAAAATGAGTGGTGATTAATGTGATTCCGGTGGCATTTTGGACTCTGGAGTGGTTCGTTCTGTGGGGGAAATCTTATACTTCATCGCTCGGGCTTCAGGAAGAACCGCCGGAGCAGAATCTATAATCTGTTTTACCATGCGCCACAGTTCATTGAAATGGGTGATCCGTTCATTGGTCATATCCTGCCGTTGAAGCTTTGCAAGATCAAAATCATCGCGATGTTTGTGAAGTGCTGTTTCAATTGCAACGATTGCTTTTATATCTGCATCACTCAGCCCAAATTCGCGAAGTGCCTGTTCGTAGGTGCGCAGGGTAATCATAAAGTGACCCATTGAAAGAACCAAGGCATTGGGTGATTCTGTCATTTTACTTAACGTCCCAATCCCGAGCATCTTTTTTGCCGCATCATTATCAGCAAGAGCCCTTTTGATAATGGGTTCTATCTCTCTGTGAATCAATTTAAACTTTTTTACACAGGTTTTGATTTCTGAGTTTTCCAGTGAAATTTGGTGGCGTGCATGTTCATCGCCATGCATTGTGTACGCCGTGGCAATACTCGCCTTTAGAATAGGACTTAAATCTTCAGCAAAGAGTGCTGGATAGCGTTTGTTGTAATACGTATGATCTTCTTCAAAGAGATTCCCCACCAAAGAGGAGTGTTGTAACATCCGATCATCAGACATCTGATAGTCGCGTCCTACGATTGCTTTCATAGCAAAATCCTTTTGTTAAAAATTACAATAACTCTGTACAATACCTTATTTCATTCATACTATTTCTCATTTTAGAACGGACATAACACCCGTTGAGCCGTTCTAACGCTTGGAACCATTAACTGGACGTTCGGAACCATTAACTGGACGTTCGGAACCATTAACTGGACGTTCGGAACCATCAACTGGACGTTCGGAACCATCAACTGGACGTTCGGAACCATCAACTGGACGTTCGGAACCATTAACTGGACGTTCGGAACCATTAACTGGACGTTCG
>DYSA01000074.1 GCA_020726425.1 Fibrobacter succinogenes
TCCCGATCCGAGAACCTTCGCAACCGTGGTTATTCTCATTTCATCAATCAGATCTTCTGCCAGAAATGACGGGATAGTTTTTCCTTCATCAACATAGATCCAATTGATACCCTGACTGTTCAGATTTGCCACGATTTCACGAACTGCGCCATTTACTATTGAACATTTTCCTTCAAGGTGAACGGGAATCTCTTTCATGGTAGAACTGATCACGAACACCGGTTTGCTGTATGGCCATTCGGGAAATCCGAGCACTGTTTCAAATGTTTTTCTGCCCATGATAATACCATCAATTCGATCCATAAAATCAGAGAATCCAAAATCAGACTCGGATTCATTGGGGATTGAAGTAAGCCAATCGATTTCACCATTTTTATCGGCGATATAACCATCTATGGAACAGGCGATATACACAAGATTGGGCATGAGGTTCCCCTAGGCAGAATTTTTGTTGCCTTAAAAGATACCTTACGCAACGATTTTCACGGTGAATCGTTGTGTCGTTGCATCATTTTTTGAATGTATTTTTGGACAAAACTTAACAAAAAGGATTTTCAATGAGCTTTACCAACGTTACAATCGAAAAAAAAGCAAACATTTACTATGATGGCAAAGTCACTAGTCGCACGGTGATCTTTGCTGATGGTTCAAAAAAGACTCTCGGGATTATGCTCCCGGGTGACTATGAGTTTGGCACTGGATTGAAAGAGATCATGGAGATTCAGGCCGGAGAGTTGACCATTAAACTTCCTCAGGAATCGGAATGGCGGAAAATCACTCCTCCTGAATCATTTGAAGTTCCTGCGAATTCTAAATTTCAGTTGAAAATTACCGCTGCGACGGATTATTGCTGCTCTTATATCGAAGAGTAAATCTTCGTTTGCTGTGAAATAAAAAAGGCGTTTTCCACAACGGGAAAACGCCTTTTTATTTCGAATACCAAAACCTTACGCTTTGATAAGACCCTGCATAAGAATTGCAGCAACAAGCGAAAGAATCGCGTAGAACTCAGGGAATGCCGCAAGGATAAGCGTGTTACCAAACACGTCGTGTCCCTGACCAATTGCAGAGATACCGTTTGCACACACCTGCCCCTGTTTGATCGCAGAGATCAAACACGCAAGACCGATTGCAAGGCCAGCTCCAAGAACCACACCACCCTGGAATGTTGAAAGGCCAGTCTGCATGAAACCTGCAAGAAGACCGTTGAACATAATGAACGCCACGAATCCGTAGAGTCCCTGTGTCGCAGGAAGAGCCGCGAGAACCATACCATTACCAAACGCATCCGGTTTTTTCTTCACCATACCGATTACAGCAGCACCACCGATTGAAGTACCGATTGCAGAACCTGCACCAGACATACCAACCATAAGACCAAGACCAATCATCGCAAGAATGTTTCCATCAACCATGAAATCCTCCACTTTTATTATTCTTTTGTTTTCATAAACGGTTTATACGGTTTTGATCCGCCTCTAAAGTTGAGATTCTTGTAGAATTCAACAAAGGTTAAACGAAGCGGATGCACAAATGAGCCAAGTACCGAGAGCGAGAAGTTAATCGTATGTCCCAAGATTAGAACAAGGATAGTAAACACTACAAGGAACTTGGGCGAATCGCCGGCAGAGATCATAAACGCGATGTCGTTAAACGCCATCCCGAGAAGTCCTCCTGCGAGTCCAAGAGCAAAGAGTCGAATATACGAAAGTGCATCACCCATCAATCCGGTAACAAATCCATACAGTTCCCACAGACCCAACGGAAGGCGTACGCCAATTTTTTTGTCAGGATTGTTGAAAAGGAAAAGAAGAATGAGTCCGACAATTGCAGGAATACTCATCAGTTCCGTCGAAATTGAACCTACGACTTCAGCAGTAGGAATATTTGTTACGATCTGAATAAGCGTCGCCATATCGAGGAAATTCATCTGAACCAATGCAACGGTGGAAGCAAACACCAAAAGAATTGTTCCGATAGGGTAGAGTGCGTACACAAAACCATTAGAACGAAGGTTGTTTGCTGCTTTTAACAGAATCCCCAGCATGATTTGAATCATACCGAGATAGACTGAAAACGCCATCGCTGGAAAGATTGTTTTTCCATCAATTTCAACACTTTTTAAGAACGCGATCCCGCCATAACTTCCGTCGAGAATTCCTTTGCCATCTATTCCAGCAAAGAGTGGAGCTCCAAAGAAGCTGTTCAACAGAACACCGCTGATCATTGTGGAAATACCCAAAACTACACCAAGAACCATTACTGGTCGAGCTTTAATTGGGAATTTCGCCATTCCAATAAGAGCAAGAATCACCAACAATGATCCGTATCCCACATCTCCCAGACAGAGTCCAAAGAAAAGTGCATAGAACGGAGCAAAGAACGGTGTCGGGTCAATTTCAAAATAGTTCGGCAATGCAAAAATTTTCGTAATCGATTCAAAGAGACGAAAGCCGGGAGCATTTTTCATCTTTACCGGAACCGCATCGGTTTCGGCAGGTTTTGAAAATTCATACCAGCACGAATAGTCACTGAGAACTGTTGCGACATTTGCTGTTTTATCCACCGGAACCCAGCCTTCGAGATGGAGAATTTTGTTCTCCGCCACTTTGACCATGGAAATTCGAGCTGTTTCATGGTGCAGTGCCTCTTCAACACTGGTTTTCAGTTTCGTCAGAGGAACCATGTTCCCAGCGATCTGATCCAGTGTTTTTTCAACCGCAACAATTGCAGACTCTATCGATCTCAGTTCTGCTTTCAAAGTTTCAAGTGAAACATCGGGAAGGAGAAGTGGATCGATACCGGCAATCAATTTTGTTTCATTTTGTTCGACAGTTACAATCCAACAGGTTGAACCTTTCTTGTGGATCAGTTCGAAAGGAATACCTTCGAACAGAGCCAGCTGATGGTCTGAAATTTCGAAAAAGCGAGTGAGAACTTTCCGCTTTCGAAGTTTCTCAATCTGAGCTGGATCGAAATTGCCCCACGGTTCAAGAGTGCCAAGGTCTTTATGGACATTGGCAAGTTTCTGTTGAAGGTGATCGCGGTCGGCATGACTTTTTTCATACAAAGCCAAGAGCGTTTCGCCATCAGATTCTGTTGATCCCGCTTGAGCTTTACGGCGTTTCAGTTCAGAAATGACTCGATCAACACTAATAAGTTCTCCGCGAAGTTTTTCTGCTTCAGGAGAAAGTGCGTCGTATCGTTCTGAAACATGAACCACACCAGCATCACGCAAAGATGTCAGAAACTGTTCTTGTTCACGATGGTAAAGAAGAAGGTCGAGCTTTTTCATTTCTGTAATCATGCTGCCTCCTCCTCTTCTTCTGCCGCTGCAATTTTACCTTTCAGGATTTTCTGAGAAGATTTCTCGAGATTTTCCTGATCTTCCATAAACCGTTTAATCTTTAGAATCGCCTGATTGTACTCGGGAATTTGAACCTTTTCATAAAGATTCACTTTCTGAGTCGTTTTTTTACGGGCGTATTCAAGAACGGCAAGTTTCTGTTCCGCAATGGAAATCTGGATCTCCAGTTTCGATGACTGTTTTAGAAGATCGACACCGGTTGCTGTCCACGCGGGCAGACCAAACAGCGAGTCTCTTCCAAATTTGAATTTCACCTCTTCGAGAACCGGAATTTTTACACCGGCAATTTTCCGAAAGTGAAGAGTCACATCATCGATAAGAAGCAGATCGGCGGGAAATTCACCCCAAAGCAGATCGAATTCACCCATGTTCGTCTTGTGGTGATTGTACAGTTCACGAGCCTCTTTGAGTTCATCGCGAGCCTTTTTCACCTCAAGCCGAAGAGCGGTCTCTTTCGCTTTCAGGGTCGGCAATGCCTTTTCCCGAATCTTGAGATCCTTTTTCAGCTTCTGCAGAGCAGTTTTGTTAAACTGAAATTTCAGTGCCACAATAGCCCCTCTGCCTTAGTTGCCTTTCCAGTAGGTATCCATAAGTGACTGCTTCATACCAACTTCTTCAGGTTTGAAGTATTTCCCCAAGATATCCCAAGCTGTGTCCAGCATTTTTGTTGCATTTACATCGATATCGATTGCAAGAAGTTCTCTTGCGTAGTCCGACGCATAGGAGATACAACGTTCGTCATAATCCGTAAGGTCGAACCCATTTTCCTGTTTTGTTTTCGCATTTGCCGCATCCGCGTAGAGTCTCACACAAGTGTTCATCACTTGCGGATGGTCTTCACGAGTTACCTTACCGATAACGAGCTGTTTCAAACGAGAAAGCGAACGGAATGGATCCACGATTACTTTACCGATATCCGTATCACGACGAAGATATAACTGACCTTCGGTGATATATCCGGTGTTATCGGGAATCGCGTGAGTAATATCTCCGCCGGAAAGAGTGGTCACCGCAATAATGGTGATCGATCCGCCGTCGGGGAACTGTACCGCTTTTTCGTAGATTTTTGCAAGGTCAGAGTAGAGCGAACCAGGCATCGAATCCTTTGATGGAATCTGATCCATACGGTTCGATACAATCGCCAGAGCATCCGCGTAGAGCGTTACATCCGTAAGAAGAACAAGTACTTTCATCTTTTTGCCTACAGCGAAATATTCCGCAGTGGTCAATGCCATGTCTGGCACGAGAAGTCGTTCAACCGGAGCATCATCAGTGGTATTGATAAAACTGATAATGCGGTCAAGAGCTCCAGCATTGTCAAATCGAGCTTTGTAGTAGAGATAGTCATCATTTGACATTCCCATACCACCGAGGATAATCATATCCGCTTCAGCACGAAGTGCCACGTCCGCCATCACTTGGTTAAACGGCTGGTCAGGATCCGCAAAGAACGGGATTTTCTGACCGGTCACCAGAGTGTTGTTCAAGTCAATACCTGCGATACCAGTTGGGATAAACTGCGAAGGCTGTTCACGACGAACAGGATTCACCGAAGGTCCACCGATTTCCACTTCTTCACCGTCAACCGGAGCACCACCATCGATGGGGTCACCATAGGCGTTGAAGAAACGACCGCGAAGGTCGTCTGAAAGTTTGATCGTGGGAGCTTTTCCCGTGAACACTACTTCAGAATTGGTTTTGATACCAGCAGTTCCGGGGAACACCTGAAGAGTCACTTGCTGACCTTTGATTTTTACCACCTGAGCAGGACGACCATCAACATAGGCCATCTCTTCATTTGCTACACCTTCCGCATGAATCGTACAGGTAGCTTTGGTGATATTTTCAATCTTTGTATAGATTTTCTGAAACGCTTTGGTATTCATTACTGTGCAACCCTTTCTCCAGCTCGTTCTTCCGCTAGTTCGAGAAGTTCATCTGCTCTTTTTTCTGCAGCAGTAAGATCAATTTTCTTTTCCGCTACCAGTGCTTGGAGCTCTTTTTCAAGCTCATTGAACTTATCACTCTGGAAAAGCTGATAGTTCATCTGGCGGATAACATTGTTGATCTTACGGAAATAGCCACCGATCTCTTCATAGCCGCTGAAATCAAACGAGTGCCCACAGATATCCATAACGATATTCGTCATGTACTGTTGGCGTTCGATTGGACACGATGAATCGATCGAGTCGAATGCATCTTGCTGAAGAATCGAACTGTCGATTACTTCCGCTTTGTTATAGATTACATGGTATTCCACTGGAACCGAGTCATCACCAAGGATGTTGATCTGGTCTTTCGCTTCTTTACCACGAAGGAGAATATCTTTCATTTCCACGATCATTTCAGACCAGTTTGGCTGAAGACGGGTGTTGAGATACTCCATAACTTCTGGATATTCTGCATATTTCGAATAAGAATCCAACGGATGGATTGACGGATAGCGTTTGCTGTCCGCACGTCCCTGATCAAGCGAATAGAAACAGCGAGCTGCTTTTTGAGTCGCTTCTGTTACTGGTTCTTTGAGGTTACCACCGGCAGGTGATACCGCTCCGAGGAAAGTAATCGATCCGGTTGAACCGTTGTTCAGTTCCACGAACCCTGCACGAGCATAGAAGTTCGCGATAATTGCAGAAAGGTCCATGGGGAACGCATCTTGTCCAGGAAGTTCTTCCATACGGTTTGACATTTCGCGTAGAGCCTGAGCCCAGCGAGAAGTTGAGTCAGCCAAAAGAAGTACTTTCAGTCCCATGGAACGATAATACTCAGCGATGGTCATTCCGGTATACACCGATGCTTCACGAGCAGCCACGGGCATGTTCGAAGTGTTCGCGATAATCACCGTACGCTCCATGAGTGTACGACCAGTACGCGGGTCGATCAGTTCGGGGAATTCGTGGAAAATTTCCACAACTTCGTTTGCTCGTTCACCACAGGCAACCATAACGATAATGTCAGCTTCTGCGTTTTTTGCAAGAGCGTGCTGAAGAACCGTTTTCCCCGCTCCGAATGGTCCCGGAGTAAATCCTGTTCCACCTTCGGCGATAGGGTTGAGAGTGTCCAGTGTACGCACACCTGTTTCAAACAGTTTGAACGGACGTGGTTTGTGCTTGTAGGCACGGATCTCTTTTTTCACGGGCCAGTGAATTTCCATGGTCAGTGTGATCTCTTCGCCATCGGCAGTTGTAATAACCGCCATGGTATCTTTTGACAGATACGCACCAGCAGCAACTATCGATGTGATTTTTGCAGTTCCTTTTAGATCAAACGGAACCATGATACGGTGAGGAAGCCAGCCTTCCAAAACTTCACCAATCCAAGTACCCGCTTCAACTTCATCGCCCCCCGCAACGAGAGGTTTAAATTCCCATTTCTGATCAGCGTTCAATGGATAGGTGTATTCGCCTCGTGTGAGGAATACGCCTTCCATTTTTTCCAGGTCATTTTGAAGACCATCATAAATTTTAGTAAGCATTCCCGGCCCGAGAGTTACTTCGAGCATACGGTCTTCAAATGTCGCTTCACAGCCAACATAGAGACCACGGGTGCTTTCAAACACCTGCACCGCCACCGTATCACCGGTGATCTTGATAACCTCAGCCATGAGCTTAACGCCCTTGAGATCGATATAACAGATCTCGTTTTGACCGACTGGGCCATCTACTTTGAGTGTCACCATGTTGGCAACAACTCCGACAACTTTACCCTTCGTGCTCATTATGGGACTGCCCTCCGTTAGTTGTTTTTCTCATTTTGTGCCATTGACTTGATGTTTTGGAGAAGATCGTTCAATCTCTCCAGACCAACTTCAGGATCGAGTTGTATCCAACGGGCAACAGTGTTTAATTTCACTGTAAACGCAAGAATCGCTTCAATTCCGAACCAGTTGCCGTCGCTGATTTCATCAGCTTTTTGCCAGCAAATGGTGTCAATTGCCATTTCAAGTTTTTTAGGCGTACCGAAATTGCTCAGAACGGTGTCAAGCCAGCCGATATGACCAGCAAGTCCAAAATCCGAAGCACTACTTTTCGCCAGTTTTTCTGCATTGTCATTGAGCTGGATTACGCTCTTTTCTGCGGGCAACTCGAGTAAACGAGCACTTTTCGCAGCAATCACATTGGTAAGATCAAGCTCAAACGATGCCCACTCTTGAATAAATGCATTTTTATGCTCAAGGATGGTACTGTAGTAACCTGCAAGAATCTGCTCTTTTACCCCTAATCCTTGGAATAGTTCTTTACCCTCTTTACGAGATTCAAGAAACTCTTTCATGAATTGTGGCGTTTGATCCGGTGAAGCAATCTCTTGCTCCAACTCAGACCGGCTGAACATTCCGCGACTGTCAAAATCCTTTTTTCCTTCGATTAGCGAAGCGAGATTGTCACAGTCAAAGCGGTATCGAATCAGCGACAGAAGGTTGCGATCACTGTCAGTTAATTCATCGTTTATCTCTTCGATTACCTGATCGTAGAGCAAACCCTTTTTCGGTATTCCCTGAAGGATATCAGGAAGTCCCGCTACAAGGTAGTAGTATTGAGCCATCGTTTACTCACCAAATAGGATTGAACGAACACGGGGACGAAGATACTCTTTGAAAAATCCAGAGAAATCTTCATCGGACATGGTAATTTTGTATGAACTTCCTGCCGGAGCGATCTGAAATCCGCCTTTAACCGCTTTTGAGAAATTCAATGACACTGTAGAAAACAGAGTACTTTGGATTGCTGCAGAAAGAGCAGTTTCAAGTGTCGCTCGACTTGATTCAGGAAGAAGTACTTCCACTGAAGATGCATCGCCTTTCCAGTTCTGAAGAGCAGTTTTGATATACTCTGCCATAACTTTAGGATCCGCAAGTGAAGCCGTTGCACTTTTGTCAACTGCTTCGGTAATCACAAGGTCTGTAATTTTTTGTTTGAGCGCACTTACAGCCTGTTCGCCGGAAAGTTTAATTTCCGAGTCTGCATTCTTTCTCATTTCAAGAGCTTTTGATTCTGCATCTTGAATGAGTGCAGCCGCTTTTGTTTCTGCCGCAGCTATGATTGCCACAGCTTCATCACGAGCAGCTTCGACAATTTTCTTTTTTTCGATATCGCCTTGTTCAACGCCCTCTTTAAGGAGTTTCTCAGCGAGTTGTGAAACCTTACTTTCCATCAGCCCTCCCGGGATCAGAATTATGTATCATTTCTCCAGTGTTGTCACCTTTTACACATAAAGTGTACATCTGTAGTGCATAACACTATGCACTAAATATAATTAACATATTGTTAATTCACCATTTTAAAACTGTCCATGGATACATATCAGTTTTTTATAGTTGTTGTATCACTTGTATACAACAAAAATAGGGAGAATCCCAGAACAGTACATAAGATCGTACCATCTCTTGTTGAAGAGATCAAGAAAATTTATCATCTGTGGTGGTGGAGGAATGTTTGGCATGATTTTTTAACAATGTACTACATTTGTCTGTGAGATATATCGTTCTGCTATAAAATAAACTAAATGATTTTTGTGAGATCAGGATAAGTTTATTATGAGATCTGTAGCATTTTAAAAAATGGAGATAGCAACCTTTGCTATTTTGATCAGTAGAGCTACATTTCATTTGAGTTACAT
>DYSA01000631.1 GCA_020726425.1 Fibrobacter succinogenes
ATCGATATATAAACGGGGTGAAATTGGGGTTGGTTCCGCCATTTACCAAACGATTCTGGCAGAGAAATTACTGGGAACACATTGTTCGCAATGAACAGGAACTTGATGCAATTCGGTTCTATATTCGGCAAAATCCGATTTCGTGGGAAACCGATAAACTCAATGCTATTGATGATAATTCTGTTCGTGAAGATTGTGTTACATACGGTGAAGAAATCTGGATGCATTGATCTTTAAACCGTATCGGGTAGTTGGTGGTGGAAAACCATTTCTGTGTGGTCAGTGTGTTCCGTGGTTGAAAGTATTGAGAATTGAATTTCAAGAGTTCGTGGGGGATATATGAGTGAACTGCTTTTTTATACAACGCCGCAAGGCACACAAAAGATTTCCGTAGTCTATGAGAATGAGTCTCTCTGGCTCACCCAAAAGGCAATGGCAGAACTGTTTGGGGTGAATGTTCCCGCCATAGCAAAACATCTTGCGAATATCTATGAGTCAGGCGAACTGGATCGAGAAACAACTATTTCCAAAATGGAAACAGTTCAAAACGAGGGAAGCCGACAGGTGAAACGAGAACTCGAATATTATCTTCTCGACGCGGTTATTGCCGTTGGCTATCGGGTCAACAGTTATCAGGCAACGCAGTTTCGAATCTGGGCGACAAAAACGCTCAAAGAGTTCATTGTCAAAGGATTTGTTCTTGACGACGAACGGCTCAAACAGGGAAAACAGTTCGGGCAAGATTACTTTGACGAACTGCTTGAACGGATTCGTGAGATCCGTGCCAGTGAACGGCGGTTTTATCAGAAGATCACCGACATCTATGCACTTTCGGCGGACTACAACAAAAATTCTCCGACCACTCAAACCTTCTTTGCGGAGGTTCAGGACAAACTTCACTGGGCAATTACCGGTAAAACGGCGGCGGAGATAATCTACAGTTCTGTCGATGCAGAAAAAATCCACATGGGACTCACCAACTGGAAACAGGCTCCGGATGGCAAAGTTCTCAAATCCGATGTGACCGTGGCAAAAAACTTTCTCAACCAGAAACATATCGAAGAGCTGAATCAGATCGTTTCTGCCTATCTTGACCTTGCGGAAAACCGTGCAAAACGAGGGATTGTAACGCGAATGGTTGACTGGATGACCTTTCTTCATAGTTTTCTTGAACTCTCCAGCTATCCGATTTTAACTCACAAGGGAACCGTTTCGGCACTGGCGGCAAAGATTAAGGCTGAAGGTGATTATGAAAAGTTCCGAGTGATTCAGGATAATGAGTGGATTTCTGACTTCGACCGGGAAGTTCGCCGGATTGAGGGGAAAGATGTGTAAACTTCTCGAAACCGCCAAACGAGCGGTAGAGATCGCGATTGAAGAGTCGGCGTTTATCGGGGAGAGAGTGGAGGTACTATGATTAACACAATTCAAGTTGCAATAATCACCAGTACTTCAACGCTTTTCGCGGTAGTCATTACCGCAATAGCGCATAAAAGCGAGTGGCTGATCGAGCGGTAAATCGGCACATGCGATACCGTTAATCAAATCTC
>DYSA01000632.1 GCA_020726425.1 Fibrobacter succinogenes
CATTCGCGCCAACGATGGCAATTTGAGTATTCCGCTGTATGTGCGTGGAAAATCTTTGGGTGATGAAAAAGGCGAATATGCTGCTGATGGATTGAAAGCGGCAGTAAAGGCGTGGGAAGAAAGTTCGGCAGAATTGCAAGAAAAGGTTGACGGACTGCTCAAGACCCTGAAACACTTTTAATGACTGTATAATTATGGTTGAGGTGAATCTTATGACAGTTCATACTACTCCAAACACGAAATACACAAAGGGCGTCCGCTGGCTGGCTGAGTTATATGAAAAGAAGCAAGTCAGCAGATTAACCGCGCAGACATTGAACAAGGCGGTTGAATATGAAGTTAGTCAATCCAAGTCGCAATTAACGGAAATCGAAAAGGTATTGACTGACTATGAAAAACAATTCAACCTGTCCACCGCCGAGTTTCTCAAGCGCTATCAGGCGGGACAGACAGACGACAGCGCGGAATCGGTGGAGTGGGCATCGCTGGCAAAAATGGCGGAAAGCATCCGCCAACGGCTCGCCTTATTTAGCGAGACAGCCGAATGAACCCGATTGATTACGTTGAATCGGTCAAGGAGCGTCTCTCGACCGATTCGATCATCCTTAGTTTCGATGTCATCAGGGAATTTGCTAACCTGTACGAAGGTTTTATTCGCGTTCGCGCAAACCTGACCAACGGCGACATTCTTGATTTCTCTGAATTCGTCAAGCAGGAAGATGAATTGGAAGTCGTAAGTTATCGTTACCAGTGGCTGAATCAAAACAAGGAACACGTACGCAGGTGGGATAACGCTCTGCATTTCCCCAAACTCAAAAACTTTCCGCATCACATTCACGTCAAAGAAGAGGATGTGATTTCTGGCAAGCCGATTGATATTTTTGGCGTGTTGGATGAGATTGGGAAGGCAATGAAGAAATAGGCAGGTTGTATAATTGAATCAGAGGTGAACCATGACTACTTTTGAACAAACCCTGCTTCGTGAAGTTGCCACCCTGCCAGAATCCCGTCAGGTGGATGTGTTGGCATTTATCCGTTTTCTGAAAATCAGCCTGCCGAATGAAGAAAAAATCAGGGACGATTTCAAGGAAGCCTTGAAAGACGCCCGCGCCACAGCGGAAAAATACAATATCACACAGGCAGACATTGACGCGGAAATTCGCGCCGTGCGGGACGGAAAATGAAGCGGGTTGTCCTTGATACCAACATTATTATTTCCAGCGCGTTGGGTGGCGCGCTGGTTTTAGTTTTAGAAAAGTGGGACGAAGGAAAATTTACAGTTGTTGTCACAACTGATGTGGTCAGCGAATATTTTGAAGTCCTTAATCGTCCAAAATTCAGATTGACACAGGAAACCATAGACAAAATCACGCGCTACATTTATCAGTTCTCCGAGTTTGTCGTTCCCGAAGAACAGATTCGCTTTATCGAAGATGACCCGAAGGATGATAAATTTCTCGAAGCGGCAATAGCGGGAAGCGTGGACTTCATCGTCAGCGGGGACAATCACCTGCTGGCGCTCAAAGAATTTCGCTCCATCCCCATC
>DYSA01000633.1 GCA_020726425.1 Fibrobacter succinogenes
CAAATCAGTTCGTTGAAATTTACGATGATGGAATTTTAAGCGCTACAGCATTGAGCCTCGCGGTCGGCATTCCAATGCAGAAGCATTGGAACGAAATCTATTTTTCGAACGGTTTGGATATAGTAGATCCGATACGTAAAAATGGCGACCCGAGAACTCTCGAATCGCCATTACCATCAGAAATACAACTGAACTTATGCGGTCATTCCACCATCGATAGTAAATACCTGACCGGTGATATAGGTCGATTTGTCAGACAAGAGATACGAAGCGAGATTCGCCACTTCGGAAGCTTTTCCGAGACGTTTCATCGGGATCTGTTTTTTCATCTCCTTGAGATACGCTTCGTCGAGAACAGCAGTCATATCAGATTCGATAAAGCCCGGAGCGATCGCATTGATACGAACTTTGCGCATCTCTTTTGCAAAGGCGCGAGTCATTCCGATAATCCCGTGTTTCGAAGCACAATAGTTTGCCTGACCTGCAATGCCGATCAATCCACTAACGGAAGTAATGTTCACCAGTGATCCCTGACTTTTCATCAGATCCATGGCCACGTTGCGGGTAACATTGAAATATCCAGTAAGATTGATATCGATAACCGAGTTCCACTCTTCGGGAGTCATCATTGCAAGATTTTGGTCGCGAGTAATCCCCGCGTTGTTCACCACACCATCGATAGTGCCACCAAAAGCTTCGCGTGCTTGAGCAACAAACGTTTCCGCCGCTTCGAATTTAGAAAGATCAGCCTGAAACGCCCAAGCCTGTCCGCCATTCGCACGGATTTTTTCGACGATTTCATCCGCCGAAGCACTGCTTGCATTGTAGTTAAACACAATTGAGTTGCCTTCTGAAGCAAGCAGTTCTACGATTGCTTTTCCGATTCCCCGTGATCCGCCGGTTACGATAATATTCTTACCCATTCAATCCCCTTATTTTTTAGCTTTTTTAGTAGTCGTTTTGGTAGTTTCTGTTTTTTTAGGCTCCGCTTTTTTCACTGCTTTTTTTGCAACAGGACGAACCATAGTCATAGTGTCTTTGCTAATTTCCATAGGATCACCGTTTACTTTCAGTGATTTAGTGGTTACGGTTACCGTTTCACCAACTTTTTTGTAGCGATAGACCACTTCCAAAAGGGTTCCTTCGTTGTCCAATTTCGCCGTGAGCAAACTGTCGTTATAACTGAATTTTCCCGATCCATTGATTGTTTCATCAGATGCGCTTGAAAATTTAACCGAATCTTTTCCACTAAATGTGAGTGTCAATCCTTCGTTTTTTACCAACCATGAACCGGTAAAAAGTGAACTGTCAGTAGCGCAGAGAAGTGATACCGTTGCAGCGATTGTGAAAAACATTTTTTTCATTTTGAACCATCCTTACATAAGGGAATTTTTCCCGCCAAATATAACACATGGAACAGTTATCTGTCCCCATCGATTGCGTTGTTCATATCAAAGAAAATAATAAATAGGAGTTAAACAGCATCGGTAACTACTCAGGTGTTAGCGGGGGACAAAAACTCGCTTCAGCACTCGTTCCCA
>DYSA01000634.1 GCA_020726425.1 Fibrobacter succinogenes
CTGTTACGACTGTTTATGCCAAGTTCATTGATTGTAAAGTACCTGAGTAGTTACTTTAATTTCAGGTATAACCTTGATCAGAAGATTCGTTACCTTTTCTGCATTCTCTTTGAAAACAGCGAGGATCGCATCCCAACTCACTGGCTCTTCGTCATCTTTCCAACAGTCGTAGTCGGTACTCATGGCAACGGCGGCGTAGGGAATTCCCGCTTCATTAGCAAGAGCCGCTTCGGTAGCGATTGACATATTGATAATATCTGCACCCCATGCTCTGAACATGTGTGACTCAGCTTTTGTGGAAAAGCGCGGTCCTTCGATTGTTACCACGGTTCCGTTTTTGTGGTGAGGATAGTTGAGCTCTTCACACTTTGCAATCATCAAATCGCGAAGGTTTTTGTCGAACGGTTCTGCCATTGGGGTGTGAACTGGCGCGTGAGGTTCAAATGATTCGTGGAATGTCATGTTCCGCTGTTTGGTAAAATCGATGAACTGATCGATGATTACCAGATTTCCACGGCAAATTTCCTCGCGAAGTGATCCCACTGCGGTGGTGGCGAGAATATGCGTACAGCCAGCATTTTTCAGTGCTAAAATGTTTGCACGATAGTTCACCTGAGTTGGCGGAATCGTATGTTCGCGACCGTGACGGCCAAGGAGCACCACTTCTACCCCACCGATTTTACCGTGTTTAAGTGGCGCTGAAGGTTCGCCAAATTTGGTGATAACCACTTCATCTTTTGGATTTTCAAAAATATGAGGATTGTCCAGACCTGATCCGCCGATAATACCAATTTTCATACTGTTTCCTTTGCTTCTAAATAAATTTTCATAAGTTCGTTGAGAGCATCCGGGATTGATGCACCGTAGGCGATCACCCCTTCATCATGGCCAGCCGTAACGAGCACTCCGTTGTTTTCTCCCCCGGCGATAACCAGTTCCGCAATCTCTTCAGCCAGTTCAGGAGTTCCGAAGGGAACGCTTACTGGTGTTGCGGGATAGTTATTTTCTATCATATAATCAAAGATCATGCGGCTGTGCACATGAAGCACCGCGGTTACTTCCGGCATAGCGCGATACACCGCGCCATGACTCATGGACTCCGAAGAGGCATCAATTTTGCCCAAAGATTTAACCGAGTTTTTTTCAAGATCAAAGGATTCGACAAAGGCATAGTGATCTCTAGTTAATTCACTTATTCCGCCCGTGGCAGATCCGGAAATGAGAAACTGGCTTT
This sequence comes from Fibrobacter succinogenes, assembly GCA_020726425.1. GTDB lineage: Bacteria > Fibrobacterota > Chitinivibrionia > Chitinivibrionales > Chitinivibrionaceae > JAIFMU01. Next base: position 1,235 of record DYSA01000634.1, read on the forward strand.
CACCAACCCGTGAGCTCACATTGCCGTATCCAATGCCATTGGGATATATACCAATAAGACCGAGAGTAAAGAGCACAGTTCGACACTCATTAAGCGAATCCCATAGAGGATTTTGAGGAATCTCGCCTTCGGTGCGAACTGCATTGTACTTGATATATCCTTCATCAATCATGAACTACTCCACTTAGTTGATTCAATTTACATGAGAGAAAATACAAAGAGGAATAGGAAATTATTCGAATTCTTTTTGCGATCTATAATTCTTTCACAAAACCAATCACATTTTTAAATCTTCCAGAGAACCTT
>DYSA01000635.1 GCA_020726425.1 Fibrobacter succinogenes
TTTTCAAGACTTTCGGGGGTATGATGCTGAAAGGAATACATTTTTTCAGGGGGATTTTATGAGAGCGAAAAGAGCAATGGGATTCACACTGGTGTTTGTACTCTTACTATTCTACGCCGGTTGTAAGCTTCTGGTGGAAGAGAAAGAAGATCTGGTTGTCAACGATTATGTTCAAACGGGAAGTTCAATTGAAGGGGAGTGGGTTCTCACGGGAACTGCGCCTCAGGAGATTTTGTCGATTACCGCCAATTCGTTCACTTCGCATCGGTATCAACCAGAAATTCAAGCAATTAAAACCACCGCTAAAAGTTCCACTATCGACTATAAAACAAACTCCATACAATTTCAAACCGAAGGAGCGTATGTGGAACCGTATGGATTTTCGATGAACGGTTCTGAACTCATTTTGACGCGCAACTCCCAGAATTTCAGTTACACTCGATACACCGGAGGAACAACGCACAGTTCGTGGAGTCCTGTTCCATTTATCGCCGGCATAATGAACAACGGTGCACCGTCTGGTACGTGGATTGGCACAACAGAGAATGGTGAAGAGGTTATTCGCATAGCCAATTCTCAGATCACGCTATTCCACTGTGCGAACGATACGCTCTTTTATAAAAAACATTCGTTCAGCGTGAACGGAACTCACGACACTATGATAGTTCAAGAGGAGAATGGGACGACGCTAATCCCTTATAGTTTCGATGGTTCATTGGAGATTACGAATCCGGAAGGATCGAAATCCAACTATTCACCGTATAGAGAAACTCAGTTTCCCGGTTCTTGGAACTACAACCGAATTGAGTTGGATGAGCAGTTTGAAGAAATGCCGGATATAACGGGCAAGTGGGTCGAAGTAAATCGCAATCGCGTCGTTGAAATATTCTGCGAATCGATCCGGATGATTCAGTATAAACCTCTCGATTCTATTGTGGTTGACACTGCCTATTCGCTGCAGATTACGGATGATTCACTCTTGATGACTGTGAATGGAAATACTACCAGTTTCACCTATTTTGAAAGAAATGACACCTTGTTTTTTAACTTTCAGGGAGGAACGTGGCGGTTTACAAAATCAACAGAATCGTTGCCACTTTCACACTGGAAGTTGAAAAGTGAGGTAATCCTTCCTGTTACGGGAAACTGGATTATCGATGATGGCACAGATAATGAAATCATTGAGATTGGTGAATCGAATTTTAAATCGTCCATGTATAATCCAATGGATTCAATAATTACGTCCAAAACATTGAGTTATGAACTTCGTGCCGGTGGTGATTCAATCTATTTGAAAGATGGCGGCAATGAAGTAGACAAAGGCAAGATCATCCGTGAAATTAACAAGATTATAATCACGCTAAGCAATGGAGTATCAAAACCCTATAAACGCTATGTCGGGAAAATTCCCCATGATGATTGGATTTTACAAACAGGAGTAAAGCCTTCGTTCCAAGGTTCGTGGCTGATTAACGATGGTTCAAAGCGGGAAATTATGCTGTTCCGCAATGATACTCTGATCTCTGCTAGT
>DYSA01000075.1 GCA_020726425.1 Fibrobacter succinogenes
TAAATGGGGAGCATATAACGCTTCGACCAACACGTTCCGATTCTCCACATGGGGATTTGGCGTGTGGGATTTTGAAATCAATGATGGTTCACCCAAAATCAGTTCGATGGCGACAATACCTTCGGAAGTGAAATACGGAGAATCGATCAAAGTAAACTGGACAACCAATCAAACGGGAACTGTCGCCGTTGATCTTATCAAAGATGGCGTAAAAGTGGCAACTCTCGCAACGGTAGCTGCTTCAAACAACACATATACATGGATTGTAGATTCAAAAATAGCGTATGGAGCAGGGTACGAAATCAAGCTCACTGCGGGAACGGCAACGGCTCTCACGTCAAATTTTGCCGTGATGCCCGTCCTGATGCTTATTCCTCAGAGTAGCCTTGCCATAGAAAGTTTCAACAGCCAGGGAAATACCACCACCGAAGCAGCTAAAAATGTGATCGATGGAAATGCGACAACGATTTGGCATACCAGCTACGCGAGTGGGGCACCATCGTTCCCTCACGAAATTGTGTTTAAAGTATCCGGATTGACCAACAAAGATACGATTCAGGCATTCTCCTATACCGCTCGAACCGACGGAGAGAATGGCCGAATTAATGAGTTTGACCTCTTTGTTTCGGCAGATAAGGCATCGTGGACAAAAGTCGCAACAGGGGCATTTGAAAACACTGGTGCCGAAGAGCGAATTCTCTTTTCACAAGTTGCTGTAGGAACTTCCGCAACCTATGTTAAATTTGTTGCAAAAAGTGAAATTAACAGTCAATCGTTTGCATCCATGGCAGAGTTCAATCTCTTCAAACTGAAACAAGAAGTTGTAGGAGTACAATCGGTGGCAACGAAACAAAATCGTTCTTTGGTTGAGTTGAATCGCGGTGTGGTGAACCTAAATCTCCTTTCTGCGGATCAGATTACGATTCAATTGGTGTCGTTAAACGGAAGAATTATCTCGAACAACGGAGTCTCTCTCTCTGCGGGAACTCATGCGATTCCACTGAACCTCAAAGGTGTAGCTACGGGGAACTATCTGGTGAGAATTTCCGGTTCAAAAATGGGCGTATTCACCAAGAAAATGGTAATCCGATAAGATTGTGTACATAACGGCAGGGAGAAATCCCTGCCATTTACCAGCCACACCTTCCAATTGTGCAAAGCCGAAAACAACACACCAGCTCCACGATGTATGCATCACAAAAAATGTTCTGAATTGGTACACGGCAGTTAAGGGGGAGGCCATGAAACGAAACATCACTATTGCAGAATGGGTTGTTCGAGAAATCGCCAGGCAGACTATTGCAGGGAACTTTTCCGAATCCGACGCCGGATACCCCCGAAGAGGTAATTCGCGGATACATGAACGGTGAAAATGTAAACATGACACTGCTCGCGGATTTCACTATTCGGGAGATTGTGAAGATCTGCATGCAAAAATATTCAGTAGTAACTCATTGAGAACCATGGGGCGACTTTTGTTTCCACGCACCAAATCAGCAGTTACGAGCCTCTGTAAAAACTATCGATGCGGTGAGAATTAAAATGTAATCTCCAAATGATCAGAAAGCGTGTCGAACAAGCTAACAAAAATGCTATCTGACAAGCTTACAGACTCGATCAACACGGCGCCAAAAACGTTCTCCATTACACACTAACTACAAAATAAAAACAAACCATAAAAAGCTTAAAAACTAACACTATAAATACTACAACTCCGTTCTCAACTGAGAACAGTTTTTAGAGAAACAACAAAATATTCCAGTGGTTTTTCCCATTCTTTTATAAATTCATATTGTGAACTTAACAAACAAAAGGATCTATCTATGAAAAACAGAGAATTGATTCTATCACTAGCACTCTTAGCATTCGTAATTGCCCCCACGGTGATCGAGAAATTTGCTCCCGAGGAACTCAGGGAAAGATGGGAAAAGCCTCTGGCCATGCTTGAAAGAGAAAAGGACGAAGATGAGGAATTCAATCCCGCAAAATCGGCACCGTGGAGTGCAGAACAGGCTGCTCACAATCTTCTCATGATTGAAAAGTACATGGCTGCACCGCGAAACAAATCCCGCGCAATAGGAAGTTTTGCCAACGGCGCTCTTCAGGGTGAATGGATCAACCGTGGCCCCAAGAATATGCCCGGAGCGTTTAAGTTCGCCGAACTGCTCGACGGAACAGATACGGTGTATGGTATTTCATACAATCAATATTCACAAGAGTTTAATGCGCGATCAGTCGTGTACAAAGGAACTGTATACAATCCGAAAACCGGAACCAAGGGCGATGACTTTGTAGGAATTACTTCGCACTGGCCCAATCGATACAACGACTTTATTGCAATTCACATTGGCGGAAAAACTCGTCTGATCGCAGGAATCGAACAAGGTTCGGTGTTCTGGTCCGAAGACGACGGAAAAACATGGACTAAAGCTACTGGATTACCTTCGGTGGTTCAGAGTACTGTCGCGGCACGGCTTGATAACAATATGATTTACACCACCGATGGTCGACAGGTCTACCGCTCCATCAATGGTGGAACATCGTTTACTTCTATTAAGGATTTTGGTTCCGCAGGAAATGCCGTTCTCAGTGCTCCTCGCTACGCTATCCAGAACGATGACAACATCTATCTCGCTCGAAGTGGAACGTTCTATGTTCTCGCAAAAGGAACAACTACTTTTACTCAAAAAGGTCCCTACACCGCAACCGGAGGAACCAATCTCGAACTGGGTGGAGACAAACGCCGACTCTACGTCACGGAAAACATACGATGGTGGGTAAGTACGGATCAAGGTTCCAGTTGGAGTGAAAAATACCCGAAAGACAACTGGTACGGCGAACGAACCAATGCACTTCCCGCAGGTGCTCAGTTGGGAGTCAGTCCCGTTGATCCCAATGTTGCAGCCGGAGGATATGGTCAGCCGGTGTTCTTTAAAGATGGTATGAACTCGCAAGGATATAGCTCCAATGCGACGTGGTGGTACTACCAAAACGGCACAAATGTTCCCGCTTCGCAGTATTACGATACAATCAGATTCAACTACCACCCCGATTTCCAAGCAAGTCAGTTTTTCCTGAATGCAAGTGGCGATCAGATTTCGATTCACAGTACCGACGGGGGGATTTTCCAATCCTACAACGTATGGAACACCGTAACTTCTGGGCAAAATCCAGTGGTAAATGGCTACAGTTCCGACTACGTGAACATTACACTTCTCGGAACCGCCAATGCACTGATCTATCGCAATAGCATGTGGACTGGTAATAAAGATGAAAAGCATATCATGTTCGCCACCCAAGATCAGGGATCGCAGTCGATTATCCCCGGAACATCCGGCAATCAGCTCGATTTCTACCAATCAATCGGCGGCGATGGTCCTTCGATGAATGGCGCGGGTGGATATGCGTGGAAATTCGGATCCGTGGGCCACGAAGTGAGTGGTCCGGTCTCTATGTACGATGGTTCGGGAAATGTTAAAAGTGTGGCGACAGTAAGCAAAGAGTGTAATGCTTCAGCAAAAGTTACCTTCTTCACTCTTCCAGACTATTGGGATCGAACAGCCTATACTCACTTGAACTGGATTCAAACTTATGTCGATAAAAAAGAGCCGAACAAGCGAATCTGGATGCTCACGAAAAAACTCTATCGAGCGACTTCCAACGGTTCAACACTTTCGGGCACAACGATCGACAAAGGGAACAGCAACCAAGTGGCAGCAGTGGCTCAAAGTGTGGCCAACAATACGAAAGTGTGGTTCCTTCAGGATGGAAAGGTGTATAAATCTACCAATACCGGTGACAGTTTTGACAACGGAGTGACAACACCATTTGCAAAAACAAGCAACAGCTACGGAAATGGCGATATTGGTGCAGGGTGGGTGCTTCCGGGGAATGACAACTGGATTCTCTTTGCAGGACCTTCGGCAAACAGCGTGGGAGCAATTCTTTCCAAAGACGGCGGAACAACGTGGAAAAATAGTACCGGCGATTTTCCTTATGGCGTTGATCTTCAGGTAAGCGGTATGACAGGAACTCCGGATGGCAAATTCGTATTCGCCGGAACCGATCTCGGTGCGTGGGTCTTTGTTGTAGCAGAAGAAAAGTGGTACGCCATCGGTCAGGGTGCGGGCTATTTCAACACCACAGCGGTGGAGTATATCGCTTCGACCAATACCGTCCGCTTTGGAACATGGGGTGCAGGGGTATGGGATTTTAAAATTTCACAAAACACAGGATCGTTCTTGAGTATCAGTTCTCCTTCGGCGGGAATCTCGATTATGCAGAATGACAAAATCGAGATTTCGTGGAGTACCAATCAATCCTCTACAATGAAAATTGATCTCATGCAGGGAACCACCGTAGTTTCAAAAATTGCAACTGGTGTGCAGGGAAGTTCATTTAACTGGACTGTTCCTCAATCTGAAACTCCGGGAACCTATACAATTCGGGTTTCAGAAGAAAAAACTGGCGGACTTACTTCGACAAGCAGCGAGCTTACTATCACCGAGCAACTGCTGAAATTGAATCAGACCCATCTTTCTATCAAATCGGTGAACAGCGAAGAGACCAAATCCGAAAACGGCGCCGCTTCGAACCTAATTGATGGATCGACCACCACAATCTGGCACTCTGAATACAGTGTTGTTCAAGGAAAACATCCCTTCGAGATCGTATTCAAAGCCGACACCACGGTGGCTTTGAAAGCGCTGAAATACCTTCCTCGCCAGAGTGGTACAAACGGGCTGATCAAGGGATATGAAATCTACGTGAGCAACAATGGAACCGATTGGACTAAGGTTGCTTCCGGTGAATGGACTTCCGGAACCGATGAAAAAATTGCGTTCTTTGACAAAAGCTATAAGGCAGGTCTCGTAAAACTGGTAGCCACATCAGAAATTGGGGGGCAGAGTTATGGATCTGGAGCTGAAGTGAATCTCTACTACGTTCACGAGGCGGTGGTTCCGTTGATCTACAAACAAACTACACCTACAAAACTGGCGATAGTAGGGTTTTCTGGCAAGAGTGTTCACCTTTCGGTTCCCAAAGCAGGAGCATATCGCGTCGAACTTTATGCCCTAAACGGAAGATTGGTATTTTCCGAAGAGATGCAACTCAGTACAGGAATCCAAAGTGTTGATTTCAGTAAATCTCAAGCAGCGAATCAACTCTATCTACTCAGAATTTCTGGGGGCGGATCAGAATTAAAACAAAAAATTATTGTGCGTTAATCCGAAAATAGTGCTATATAGTGCTATAGTGGTGTTGGATAAAATACTCCAGCACCACTTTTTCCTCACTGACCTACTGTCATTCACTTTCTATGACTAAGTAACAGAAGTGGTTTTCCATGAACAAAAAGCAACTACTTCTCACTCTCTCCATTCTCGCTTTCACCGGAATTGTTGCGATTGACCAAACGAACACACAACAAGAGGTACTCCCCTCTCCTACCGAAGGTTCCGATGAGGACGGCGAAGATCATGCGGGCCGCGAAGCATTTTTCAATCTGATACACACGGGAAATCCCGAAGACAACTCGTGGGAAAAACGGGTTGACGACACTCGCCAACAACGAGCCGACGTGCGCATTCGTTCCCGCAGTTACACTCGCGCCGGTTCGCTGGAAACATACGGAGCGATCGTCGGGAAATGGATCGAGCGCGGCGCTAAAAACCAAGCCGGTCGAGTTATCACCACCGATGTTCTGGAAAGTCGAGACATGGTGGTTCTGGGAACCGATGGCGGATCGATAATGCTGGGAACACTCGCCGGAAACAGCTTCGAAATTCTGAATGACGAAATCAAACTGAGCACGATTTCCGTTCATCTCTTTGAAAATGGAAATGATGTTCGCGTCGTCGCGATGACTTCGACCGGTGTCTATGTAACCGACAACCATGGCCAGAACTGGACCAAAACCTACACCGGTGCACCGGTCAGTTCTTCTTATTCGCGATCCTCAAACAAACTCTATTTCCACGACAATAACGGCAACATTTACACCTCCATCGACAATGGATCAACGTTCACCGGTTCTTCGGGGACGGTCAGTAGCAATAGCAAAAAAGCGCGAATCTGGACTGCGCGCTATGCCAACTCTCCTCTCTTTATTCTCTCGGGAACCACGGTCTATGCCTACGAGAACGGATCGATCTCCACCAAAGGAACTGTTCCGGCAACCCAAACGGCAGTCGCTGCCACAATCAGTGGAAATGACGAATGGAAAACAACGACGCTGTTCGCGGCAATTGATGAATCAAATATCGACGTGTTCCGATCCACCAACGGCGGAACCAGTTGGACAAAACAGTCAAGTACCCCCGCAGCAGGACTGTTCCACGGAAACCGTCGATCATTCTACAGTGTGAATGATTCAGTTCTTTACGTTGGCGACACCGAGTGTTTCCGCAGTACCGATCGCGGAGTAAACTGGACGTTGATCAACACATGGGGCTCATACTACGGCGATCCGGCAAACAAAATCCACGCTGACATTCCAGAAGTTCGCGGGTACAAAAACAAAGCGGGGAATCCTCTTGTTCTGATCTCCAGCGATGGGGGAACCTACGTTTCTTACAACAACAGTACCTACAAAAACATTACGCTCACCGGAATCCGCAACAGTCAATACTATGGAACTCAAACGCGATGGGAAAAACCTGACATTCTTCTTGCGGGAGCACAAGATCAGGGGATTCAATACTGTGGAGGTGGTCAAGCCGATGAAATTTACGATTTCATTCAGTGGACCAGTGGCGACGAAGGAGCTTTTGCCTCGTCAGACAGTGGGAAAAGTTCCTGGTTTACTTACGTTTACGGATCACTCTACTACAATCCAAACACCCTTCTCTCATCAGCAAAAGATGCGGGAAAACCGGATGATGCTGACTCCTATATGTGGATATGCCCTACCCTCGCGGATCCTCAAAATCCCAAAATTTGTTACGTAGGAGGAAACTACATTCACAAGGTCACCTATACCGGATCCACTTTCACCAAAGCGAAACAGAGTCAGCGGAACTTTGGAGCCACCCTTTCTGCTCTGGCGATCTCTCCAGTGAATCGCAATCACTGGTACGCCGCAACCACGACAAAGAAACTATTCCACTCCTCTGACAATGGGGTAACGTGGACTGAAATCAACAGTGCGATCACGAACAATAACTACCTCGTAGGCCAAGATATTATTCCCGATCCGAAAGTTCTCGGGAAACTCTACCTGTGCGGAAATGGAACACCGGCTGTTCTGGTTTCCACTGATCACGGAGCAACCTTCGCTCCTCTCGGATCAAATACGCCCGGCGGAACAACGGTCTACAACATGGCGCTCTCCGATGATGGCAACCTGCTCTTTGCCGCTTCAACTTATGCGCCCTTTGTTTTCAATTTCAGCGAAAACAAATGGTATGATCTGGGAATTGGCGCCGCACCGGATCAGCAGTTCTACAACGTAGAGTATGTTCCTTCAATTAAAACAGCCCGGTTCTCCACCTACGGTCGAGGAATCTGGGAATTTACTATGCAAGATGCATCAACAGATCCCTTTGTTCGCGTGACTTCGCCTAACGGAGGAGAGTTTTTTGCCCCTACGGATACGCTCGCGGTGAGATGGTCTAGTTTCACCGATGGCGACGTCACGGTTGACCTGTTCAAGAAAGGGGTGAAAGTCAAAACAATAGGAACACTGGCTGTGGCGGCGGGCAAACTTCTCTGGCCAATTGACAACTCAATAACCAATAGTCGTGACTACGCAATTGTGATTAGTTCCGTATCGCACCCCACTCTTCGCGATACCAGTGACAATCGATTTGCCATTCTCGATCTGAAAAAACTAGCCCAGTCGCACCTTTCCATCGATTCTGTCGACAGCGAAGAACCGGGAATGGGTGCAGCAAACACTCTCGATGGAGATATTTCAACGATCTGGCACACCGACTGGTCGGGATCGCAACCGGATTTCCCTCACACCATTATCTACAAAGTTAACACCACCGCTGATCTTGCCGGATTCAGCTATCTGGGAAGAAACGTGGGAACCAACGGGTGGGTGGATAGTTTTTCCATAGAACTTTCGAAAGATGGAATCAAGTGGAATTCTGTTGCAAAGGGAACACTTCCCAACAGCGGCGATGAACATTTTGTACTCTTTGATTCTACCATTTCGGGAACCTTTGTGAAATTTACCGCCTATTCAGAAGTAGGCGGAAGTTACTATGCTTCAATGGCAGAGTTCAACCTGTTTTACCAAGAAAATGGGGTTGTTCCCCTGATCTATCCGCAGAGAGTTCCCCTAAAACTTGGACTCGCCGGATACTCAAAAACGAACGTGCAACTCTCAATCCCTGTTGAAGGATCCTATAAAATCGAACTGTTCACTCTTGCGGGAAGAAAAATATTTGCGGAAGATCGGCGGTTTGGCGCGGGAATCAACGGCATTTCACTGAAAGGAATTGAAACAGGTAACCAGATTCTCCTGATGCGTGTCACTGGCGAAGGAAACGAATTGAAACAGAAAATCATGCTTCAGTAGCACACCATATCCTCTTTTTGGAAATGCCCGCGGGAAACTGTGGGCATTTTTTGATTGAGAACCACGTGGCAGTTCATGGATTATAGACCCCGTGTGAATCATATCTCACTTGCAACATGAACGCAGGGCTTGTACTTCCTCACTGGCGAGCGTACGAACCACTTTTTTCAAGTAAAAATCGTTCCTCTATGCGGTTCGAAAATCAGTTCATTCTGACAGAGAGAAATCGAGTCTTGACGGAGCGACAAGTAGTTTTCCATCAATTTTGATCCCCAACCGATTGTCCCTGCTCGGGCAAAGCAAGTTTTCACCGCGAATATTCCCCGTTTACCTCACTATTTTTTC
>DYSA01000636.1 GCA_020726425.1 Fibrobacter succinogenes
TTTCGGATTCTCGAAAAACCGTGGTGCAATTTCGGGAAATGGGTATTATACACCGTGCATCGAATCAACATAAAAAAGGCGATCGTCTCTTTCGAAACGATCGCCGTTATCATAATCCTAAAAAAATATCAGAGTCCGGAAAGATTCACGCGGAACGCTCCGGAAGCGATACCTTCAATGCGAAGGACATAGACTCCTGCGGCAATTCCCTGCAGTGCAAAATTGTTCACTCCCGCACTCAACTGACCAGTGTAAACCGTGTTTACCAATTTCCCGTTCATCGAGTAGAGCGATACTGTGTATGCGCCGGTGGAAGGAACGGTGCAGAGGAGTTTTCCGTTCACCGCTCCTGCAGACAACAGGCCTGTTTTTACCGATTTCCCCGCGATCACCGGTATCGGTTCGTTTCCGATATACCCGTCAATGGAGATATTTGCAATTGAGATTGATCCGGTAACTTCACCAGAAGCGACATCATCGCCATCGGTCACTGGATCAAAGGAGATACTTGATACTTTAGACAAATCAAAGGCATAGGATTTACTTGACCACGAAGGAATCAGGAAAGTCGTGCTGTTCAGAGCGTAATCTATGGTTTTGTTTGTACCTTTCGCCAGAACTACCCCAAAACCATCATCGCTGTTGTCGAGGGAAAGCCAGAACGGTTTATCGCTTGTATAGGTCAAGTGAAGCACGGTTGAACCTGCAAGATTCGTATCAAGCACTGCCGAAAGCGAGGAGAACGAAACGTGATTTGCATTCTCCGCTGTTTTCAAATCCGCTGAAATTGTTCCTTGTGCTTTTTTCGAAGAGTCGATATCCACCGTAGATCCGAGAGCATCAACATTTGCATCCCACGTTATCTGAGAAACAAGATTCGATCCGGCAACTGGTTTTTTCCCAAACAAAGCAGTAATCGTAGAGTTTGTACCCATAGTTACCGTGATTGGATTGGTGGATCCGGTAATCGTCCCAGACCATCCCGTAAACACGAATCCGCTGTTTGGATTTGCCGTAAGAATCACTTTTTCACCGGCAGTATAACTGCTTTTGTCAGGAGATTTTGTTACGGTTCCATTTGTTCCGTTTACGCTGAGTGTATAGGTTGTCGAAGATGACACGAAATTTGCAGTTACCGATTTTGCCGCATCAACAGTGATACTGATAGGGTTGGTGGTTCCCGTTACCGCGCCGCTCCATCCGGTAAACACATAGCCGCTATTAGCCTTTGCAGTAAGCTGAACCGAAGTTCCCGTTTTATACTTTGCCGCTTCGGGAGATTTTGTAACCGTTCCATTGGTTGCGCTCACGGTTAGGGCGTAGCTCGCAGTGTCAACAGAAATATTGCTCGGACTCCACCAGTTACCCGATATGGCGAGCATGGAAAGAAGTCCGATAGCATCCACATACGAATCGCTGCGATTGCTCGCGTCAGCCAAATAATCCCATCCACTGTTGAGGAATGATTGATACTTACTGTCAATAGTTGCCGCTGCGGTTATTGGCCCAATGAATCCGATTGATC
>DYSA01000637.1 GCA_020726425.1 Fibrobacter succinogenes
ATGTACCCTTTTTCAGGGAAAATCGCGTGACAAACACCGTTGGCACCGATGTCAAAGAAATCTTTGATGTCATGGCGGTGAGCCCATTCGCGAAGTACTTTGCCCTGAATCGCTGAGTTTGTATCTTTAGCTGGAGTTACGTGGTCGATCACCGCTTTGATTTTGGTGTTGTCGAACACGCGGTCTTTTTTGCGCCACTCAAGATCGGCAATCGCGATCGGCGTGGTGATTTCGTGGCAGAGAACACGGTCGAGATTGAGAACGTATGTTCCCGCGAACGGTTCGTCCCGCAAATGGGATTCAAAAATCTTTTCTACTATGGTTTTACCCATGGAAGCTCCTTATTTTAAACCAGTTTTTCAGTGTTACGTTCAACAGTTTCGAGAAGCTGTTGTAGAATTAAAATAAACCGTGGACGATCAAGTGACTCTTCTTCAAAAGGAATTTCTTCGTATCGAAACTGAACCCCGAAAGTTCCCAGCTCTAACAGTTCCAGCCACGGAAATATATCGATACCCTGTTTTTCTAAAGTGCTCAGTAAAAAACTGAGATCATGTGTGCGAACCAGCGGTTCTCCAAAGCTCAACAACCATGATTTTAAAGCTTTTTCGGCAGACTGCTGTGCGTGGAATCCGAAAATTTCATCGGCAAAATCAACAGTATTATCTTTCATCGCACAGAGAGCGCGGAAATCTTTTCGTGCCATGATTAGAAGTTCATTTCCGTTCATACAGCACCCGTCCGGTTAGAACCGCTTCGCCCACGACATGATTTTTTTCGTCTTTGAACCGTGCGACCTCTTCAGAACTATACAACAGGATATCTTTTGCTATCGGAAACGGCATCAAGGCCTGCCAGATTTTTGCAGCTTCTTTACGGCGGCTTCGTGATTGTGAAAACGGTTCATCTTCGACGATGAGTAAATCCATGTCAGAATCAGCGGTTGCTATTCCTTTTGCGTATGAACCAAAGAGAATAATCTGTTTTGGCTGCGACACTTCCACAATCGATTTGGTCATTGATTCGAGATAGGTTTCAATGAGTTGTGGGGACATTTGTATTTCCTTTTATCAGTTCACTTGCCAGAACCCGAACCGCTTTGCCATCTTTGCCGGCAACAATTGCGTACTGACCGAGTTTTGCTTTCTTTTCAAGTTCAGCGCGAACTGCTTCTTGAAGGCACTTGAGTCCTTCGAGTGCGAATTGATGTCCATTGCTGATTTTCATCGAACTATTCCTTAACGTCGAAGAATGAGAGTTTGAGGCTCTTCCCCAAATGATGAATTTCTTCAGGATTGACCATGCTGTTCCCTCTTTTCTGACAGAGAAAATATACATCCTGCAAGATTTCTCTTTTAAATCGAATTGGAAGAGTTTCTCGGGTCAAGCTTTTGCGGGCAAGAAGCAGGATTATCAACACAGACCAAAGCCCCCTAAGTAATAAACGAGAAACTGGCAGACGGAACGAGAAACTGGCAGACGGAACGAGAAACTGGCAGACGGAACGAGAAACTGGCA
>DYSA01000638.1 GCA_020726425.1 Fibrobacter succinogenes
CGAACCAAATCCTCCCGCCATGTAACGCTTGTCCCTGCAGAAAATGAACTGCACAGTGGGAACAACCGGCACCAAACTCACGACGGCTTTTTCCGTAAATGTACAGTATTCAAATAATCGTCTATTAGAAAAATCCTCGTTAGAGAAATTGGGTAATTCCTCCAGTTCGTTTATCGTGTTTTTCAATGCAAACCTTATATGTTATAGATAGATATAATTCAAAAAATCCCAATACCCTATTTAGTGCAAGAACAAGTGATCATTCAATAATTTTCCTTTTTCAAGCAATGTGTTTGATCCACTTTCAACTAATTGGTAGAGTAAGAATCCAGCTGTTGCATTGGGTAACATTGTCTGGCTCACTCCCACTGGAAGTTGTACCGATTTCAGTAAGCGTCCCTGTGGATTCCAGATTGAAAGGTGTGCCGGATTTCTTAATTCTACTCGTATGGTGTTACCTTGGAAGACGATGAAATTCGCGGATGTTTTTTTGCTCTTATTTTGGACCTCTTCACTAATAGCAACATTGTCAAACGAGGTAGGATTATTTGAATAATCAGACAGATGAGAAACAAACCATCTGTTGTCATTGTCGCTATTGTAATTGGCGTTACCCACAAGACCAGCTCCAAAAAGTACCCCGATAAATCCCGACTGAATCCATTTTTCAGTGTTTGCCAAGAAGTGTTCTGCTGCGTTGTCTCGATTCTGAACTTGGGGATGATTCATGTTACCTTCAGACACCTGCCACCCAACGACACGCAGTGAAGATCGATGAGAAAGAGTTCGAACCCAAGAGAAGTACAGGTCGTAAGCGGTATCATCCCAAAACCAGTTCTCGTCAGGACGCTCAGTTAATTTTACGCCAGCATCGCGATCTGTTTTTTCAACAAAAACAACATCGCCTTTCCCAATCTCACCAAGAGTATTTAAAAAGTCACCTTGAGAAACACCACTCATAAGATGTGCTTCCATTCGACCTCTTCCTATTTGTCCCGGAATAGGAACACCCCAGTGATTGAGCATGTGACCGATTGTTACACCGCCAGAAAGTTTTTGGCGAGCTCTTTCTACCATGTAGGTGGCCCAGCCAGTTAGATTATTTGGATAGGCTTTTCCCGTAATTGAATTTGCACGGCTCATATCAACAAAGACTGCCGTTCCATCTAATGAAGTTGGTTGTTTTTGCATGAGTAAACCATACATATCCGGTTCAAGGACAATGATGGTATTGACCGCATCTGAACTGTCCACTTGTCGGAGGAATTTTTCATAATCGTCAACATACGACTGCATGTACGATTGATCGGATAGATGTTGAGTTACCGCACTCTCACCGTCTTTTCCCAAATAGTACCAGACAAAGCCACTTCGCACACCAAGAGAGTGGCTCTCCGTTGAATAGTGATACGCATATTCGGAGGATTTTCCGCCGTATCCCCATGTTTCAGGCATGATATATTGATACCGTATTTCTCCTGCTTGATATGATGCGGAACTGGCATACAACTCTCT
>DYSA01000639.1 GCA_020726425.1 Fibrobacter succinogenes
GAGATGCTGACTGAAATCAGCGAAGATACTGGAATTATGTTGGGTGCGTAACATCTGTTAATCATTTCCAAATCAATGTTGTCGTAAATGCATGCTGAGTTAACCAGTCAAGTTTTAACCATGATGCACTTTCCGATCCTCGATATACTCGCACTTCATCAATCGCACCAATAAATGAAGAACCTCCGTTCCAACCAGCACCAATAGTTACCACCGGAGAAATCGACTGTACAATTCCCGCCATTGGGTGTTCACCTGTTGTACCAACAGATTGCCCATCAATGTAGATTCGGCATGTTCCAACCTGAAAGTCAATCACCGTAGCAACCAAATGCCAACCACCATTTTGAAAGGTCGTTTCTGAAGAGATCTGATATCCTGAATCACTATACATACCTTCAGCAATTACTTGCATCCCATTTCCACTCTCTGCCAATTTTATGGTAAGCAGTGCGGTATCTGTGAAAGCTGAATCATAGCCAAGTTGAAACAGTACCCCTCCCGTCCCTTCACTTCGAACCCAGGCAGAAACGGAGAGCGAGGCAATCTGTTTTGAATCAGATTCGGGAATTGTTGTACGAGCAAACTCTTGGATTCCGGAGAAACTTAGTGCACCACCAAGGATACCTTCGATTCGTCGCGGAAGTTCTGCATTTCCTCGGGATAGTACGCCTGATTTACCAGAGAGTACTGCATTTTTTAGCGTATCACCAGACATTTCATCGAAATGCCAAACACCTTCCCATCCCAATGATTCGTCAAATACATTTGTTTTTATTGCCGGGATCGTCATTGCCGGGATACATGACATTGTGGCACATGTTGTGTCAATTCCGCCGACAATTGGAACCTGTGCCCAAAGTGAAGCCCTCCCTGAATCGCTGTTGAAATAGGATGTTTCCTGCGGAGAGTATCCCCCATCGGGCTGTCGGATTATAGTATGCAAAAGATTCTCGTTTTGTAAAAGAAGAGAATCGGGGAAGCGTGTTCGATCCAACAGAATTGAGAGCGGATAATTGGAAATATCTTCTGATATTTCACGAGCACCAACTCGAATTTCCGCAAAAAATGAGGGTTTCGTATCGGTTCTCCAAGCAAATTGCGTAGTTTCATCGGAAACGACAGTAATTCCCGGTTGCCGTACTATCACCGAATCACCAATTGAAACGACAACGGTATATCGCCCCGCAGGAATTGAAGAAAAAAGTGCAGTTGAGTCTGAAGAAACGCTTCTAACCAGCGTGGTTCCTTCCAAACGAATCGAAAGCATTCCTTCCGAAATACCTGATGATTGAATCGTACAGGCAAGAGATCCTGTTGGTAGCAGGCTGATCGTATCGAGTTGGACGACGGAATCACCTGACAGAGTAATAGAATCCAGAAATATGCCCTGAGAAGAGTCGGGGGTTCTAAGAAAAAGAGAATAGGTTCCGCTAAAAAGATTGTTGCACAGGATATTCCCCTGAGAATCAACAGTACCCTCAAACGAAAATCCGGGGATAATCAAATCCTTA
>DYSA01000076.1 GCA_020726425.1 Fibrobacter succinogenes
GCGAACGAAAAGATTTTACTCTTTTTGCTCTTACCTCACTTTTTATTTCCCTTGCATACATAAATGTAGTCTTTGCAACTCCATCACACAACGAACCGCTTTTGTGGATTATCGCTCGCTCGTCCATGGTATTTGCCTCTGTAACGCTTATGATTTTCACTTCCATTCACGCGGGAACAGAAAAAAAGTTTCGCTTTGTAAATAATCTTTCCCGATTGCCCAGTTGAGGCAGGAGTTTCGATTCGGCAAACTAAAGCCACAGGCCTCAAGCTACAAGTTGAAAATCCGTTTCCCCTTTTTACTTGAAGCTTTGGGCTTGAGGCCAGTTAAACAACAAAGCCCCAAAACAGAGTCTGGTTTACTTTCTATCACATGTTGAAAAAATGTTGAATAATGAGTAAACAAGCTTGTTTCAAATGCGGTCAGTAACTATATTAGTGCAGATCTGATGATCAAAAAACATCTAATCGGGCCCATGTTGGGTCCGATTTTTTTATTTATCTGCCGAAAGGTCTCTATGAAACTGGAAAGCGCTGTTGAATCGGCCATCGTATCAGTAGTAGAATCATGTGGGTGTGACTGTTACGAAGTGAAATACTTCGCCGCAGGTGGAAAAACTACACTTCGTGTGTTCGCTGATACAGATCAGGGAATTACTATGGATGATTGCGCAAAAATCAGCCATGCCCTCTCAGAAAAACTCGATGAAATTGATTTTGGAGATACCGAGTATACACTCGAAGTATCATCTCCTGGGATAGATCGTCCGCTTATAAATCAGCGTGACTATCGTCGTTTTATCGGGAAAGAGGTGCAAGTTCGCTATCTTGACGAAACAGAAAAACAGTGCAAGCAGGTTGGACATATTGTTTCAGCCGGTGACAGTTCGCTGGTTATCGAATGTGGTGGCCAGAAATTCACATTCAGCTACGAATCGCTTGTTAGCGGTAAACTAGTAATTTAAAAATCATTATAAAAGGAAATCCTGCATGGCAAGAAAAGCTAAGAAATTTATCATGGATGGTAATGAAGTACTTGAAGCTCTCATGGCTGTTACAAAAGAGAAAAATATTTCTCGTGAAGTAGCTAAAGAGTCACTCTGTGATTCACTTTCACAGGCTGCAAAAAAGTATCTCAACACCAATCTTAATATTCGTTTTGAAATCAGTGAAAAAGATGGTATGCTCCGCTCTTTCACCAGTCAAATTGTAGTTGAAGATGACGCAATCGAAGACATCTACAACGAAATTCAGCTTTCAGAAGCTCGTGAAGACTATGGTGAAGATGTTGTTGTAGGTGAAGAACTTCAAGAAGAGATCGATCTCGACATCAACAATTTTGGTCGTGCCGCAATTCAGATTGCAAAACAGATTATTATGCAGCGTGTTCGTGAATTCGAACGCAAACGCGTCTTTGATGATTTCAATGATCGTATCGGCGAACTGGTTAACGGAACAGTTCAGCAAGTAGAGCGCGGTAACGTAATCATCAATCTTGGTCGCACGGAAGCACTTCTTCCGCGATCACTTCAGATTCGCGGTGAACGTTACCATCAAGGAGACACGGTTAAAGGTGTTATCGTTGAAGTTAAAGACAATGCAAAAGGTGCTCAGGTAATTATCTCTCGCACCGATTCTGAATTCCTCAAACGAATTTTCGAAATCGAAATCCCTGAGGTATTTGAAGGAATTGTTCGTGTGACTCACGTTGAGCGTGCTCCTGGATATCGCGCAAAAGTAGCCGTTGAAACAGATGATCCACGGGTTGATCCTGTCGGTTCTTGTGTCGGTATGCGTGGTAACCGAATTCAGGCAATTATGCGTGAACTCAACAATGAACGCATGGATATTATCAACTGGTCAAGCGATGTTTCACTTCTTGTTCGCCGCGCACTTGCTTCGGCTGATGTAAAACGGGTATTCCCTGTAAGTGATTCACGCGTTGTTGTTCTTGTTGCTGATGAAGATCTTGCGCGCGCAATTGGTCGCGAAGGTCAAAACATCAGACTTACTTCTAAATTTATCGGCAAACAGGTCGAAATATATGGTGAAGATGAGTTTGAAGATTTCAGCGAAGACAAACGGGCACGGATTCTTGCAGAAGAAGATGAAGATGCTGAACTTGTTGATGAAGATATGATCATCGATGATGATATCCTCGGTGAAGATGAAGTGCATGCCCTCGGCAACGACGATGATGAAATCGACGAAGAGGATATGCCTATGGAAAGTTTCCTTGAGCTCGCTGAAAAAGCTGCAGTATCAGAGGATGAAGAGGGTGATCGGTAAGATATAACTCTCGGTTTTCTATTCATAAGAATCTACTATAAGGAATATAATGGCTAAAGTAAGAATATCACAGCTCGCGAAAGATCTTAAATTATCAAGTGAAGCACTCGTTCAGATGCTTCGCGATAGTGGTGAAAATGTAAAAAGTCACAGCAGTGTCGTTGATGAAGAGATCAAAGGTTCAATTCAAGCAAAACTTGATGAACAGCGCGCAGCAATCAAGAAAAAATATGCAGCAACGGAAAGTCGTCTTTCCCGTCGCCGTGGTGAACGTCCGAAAACTGAAGGTGAAACTGCGGCAGAAGCGTCAGCTCCAGCAGCAGAAGGACAAACACCAGCAGCCCGCCCTCAGACAGAAGGTGGTCAGGCCGGAAACAATCGTGGGCCTCGCGAAGGCGGGTTCAATCGCGATAACCGTGGACCTCGTGAAGGCGGATATAACCGTGGACCTCGCGAAGGTGGTTATCAAGGTGGCGCACCTCGCGAAGCTGGTCAAGCTGGTGGTGGATACCAAGGTGGAGCACCTCGCGAAGGTGGATACAACCGTGGACCACGTGAAGGCGGAGCACCTCGTGAAGGCGGATATCAAGGCGGAGCACCTCGTGAAGGTGGATACAACCGTGCACCTCGCGAAGGTGGAGCACCACGCGAAGGCGGATACCAAGGCGGAGCATCTCGCGAAGGTGGATACAACCGTGCACCTCGTGAAGGTGGATACCAAGGCGGAGCACCTCGTGAAGGTGGTCAAACTGGAGGGTATCAAGGTGGAGCACCACGTGAAGGCGGATATAACCGTGCACCTCGTGAAGGCGGATATAACCGTGCACCTCGTGAAGGTGGATACCAAGGCGGAGCACCTCGTGAAGGTGGACAAGCTGGCGGGTATCAAGGTGGAGCACCACGTGAAGGCGGATACAACCGTGGACCACGTGAAGGCGGGCAAGGTGGTGGATATCAAGGTGGAGCACCTCGCGAAGGTGGGTACAACCGTGCACCTCGTGAAGGCGGATATCAAGGTGGAGCACCCCGCGAAGGCGGACAAGGTGGCGGATACCAAGGTGGAGCACCTCGCGAAGGTGGTTTCAACCGTGGACCACGTGAAGGCGGATACCAAGGCGGAGCACCTCGTGAAGGTGGATTCAACCGTGGGCCACGTGAAGGTGGACAGGGCGGAGGCTACCAAGGCGGTCAAGGTGGTGGACAAGGAGGATTCAACCGTGGGCCACGTGAAGGTGGTGGTTATCAGGGTGGCGGAGGCTATCAGGGTGGCGGTCAGGGTGGATTCCGTAACGAACCACGGATTACGTTTGAAAACGATCCAAACTTCGTAAAAGAAGTTGCCGGAAAACAAGCTGAAGCTAAAAAAGCTGAAGAGCACGGTTCACATAACCACGGCAAGAAGAAATTCGCAAAGAAAAAACCTGGTGAAAAAGACAAGGTTGTTTCTAAAGAAGCTTCTGAAATGGAGATGAAGGCGAATATCAAAAAGACTCTCGCCAAAATCGGAGCCGGTTCTGTTAAAAAGAAATACAAAAAAGAGCGTACAGAAGAAGTCGATACATCTGATGATCTTAAAGAACTTCAAGTAAGTGAATTCATCTCTGTTGATGAATTTACAAAAATGATCGGCCAGAACGTTTCTGTGGTAATTGCGAAATGTCTTGAATTTGGGCTGTTTGTTACAATCAACCAACGTCTTGACTTCGATACGATTTCTCTTCTCGCCGAAGAGTTCGGATTTACCGCTGTTCTTATGGATGAGTATGACGAAGACGAAGATGAAGATGAAGAAGACAACCGTCCTCTTCTACCTCGTGCGCCGATCGTTACCGTAATGGGACACGTTGACCACGGTAAAACATCGCTTCTTGACTACATCCGTAAAGCGACTGTAGCATCAGGAGAAGCTGGTGGTATTACTCAGCATATCGCATCGTACTCTGTTGAAACGAAAAATGGTAAAGTAACATTCCTCGATACACCGGGTCACGAAGCATTTGCGGCTATGCGTGCTCGTGGATCCCAGATCACTGACGTGGTTGTTCTGATCGTTGCTGCTGACTCTGCGGTAATGCCTCAGACCAAAGAAGCGATCGACCACACTCGTGCGGCGGGCGTTCCTATGGTTATCGCGTTGAACAAAGTTGATCTTCCAACGGCGAACCCCGATAAGATCAAAGCTGAACTAGCCGCATACAACGTTCTTGTAGAAGAGTACGGTGGCCAGGTTCAGTGTGTTGAGATCTCTGCCAAAACAGGTCAAGGCGTTGATGATCTTCTTGAACTTCTCGCTCTTGAAACAGAAATGCTTGAACTTCAAGCTCCTGTCGAAGGCGATGCTCGCGGTGTGGTAATTGAATCTGAACTCGACAAAGGACGTGGTGCTATTGCAACTGTTCTTATCCAAAAAGGTACGCTGAAAAAAGGTGACTGTTTCGTAACAGGATCACACAGTGGACGTGTTCGTGAACTGTTCAATGACCGTGGCAAAAAGATCAAAGAAGCAGGGCCTGCAGAACCAGTTATGGTACTCGGTCTTACCGGTACTCCTCAGGCTGGTGACTCGTTCCGCGTTGTAGACAACGAAAAAATTGCTCGTGAAATCGCGGGTAAACGTCGTCTTGCAGAAAAAGAACGGGAACTTCGCCACATGAATGTGGTTACGCTTGACAACTTCTTTGAAACGATTAAAGCTGGTGAAATCCAAACCCTTAACATCATTGTTAAAGGTGACGTGGACGGATCAGTTGAAGCGGTTGCGGCATCTCTTGAAAAACTCTCTACAGACGAAGTGAAAGTAAATATTCTTCACAAATCTGTTGGTGGTCTGAAAGAGTCTGACATTATGCTTGCTCAGGCGTCGAAAGCGATTATTATCGGTTTCCATATTAGCCCGAATCCAAAAATCCGCGAACACGCTCGTGAAGCGGGCGTTGATATTCGTACTTATCGCATCATTTACGAAGCGGTTGACGAAGTGAAAGCGGCAATGATTGGTATGCTTGCTCCAGATGTTAAAGAAGAAGTCATTGGTCAGGTTGAAATTCGTGACGTATTTAAAGTTACGAAAATCGGTCAGATCGCCGGTTGTATGGTTACCGATGGTAAAATTCTTCGCGACTCTATGGTTCGCCTTATCCGTGAAGATGTTGTTATCACCGATACTACTGTTGATACACTTCAGAGATTCAAAGATCAAGCGAAAGAAGTGGCTCAGGGCTTCGAGTGTGGTATCATGCTCAAAGGCGTTAAAGAGTATGTCGTTGGTGACCGTATCGAAGTGTACACCAAGGTTGAAATTAAACGTAAAACGTTGGAGCGCTAAGCAATGGCATCGCTTCAATGGTATAACAGCCGTGTCGCAGAGGATATCAAACGCGAGATCCTCTGGGTAATTTCGAACAAGATCAGTGATCCGCGACTTCCGTCGTTTATCACTGTTCCTTCGATCAAGTTGGCGAAGGATACACGGAACGCTACGGTGATGATTTCCGTGTATGGTACCGATGAAGAAAAAGCTGCAGCGCTCTCGGTTTTAAACCGCGCTGCACCTTTTATTCAGAATAGTGTTGCACAGCGGGTGAAAATAAAGCATTTTCCTCGCTTCCTCTTCAAGTTGGATAACTCCTTTGAAGAGCAGGACACTATTAATTCGCTTCTTGGTAGGATAAAAGATGATCTGGACCGACCTCTCGAATCTGATAGCGGAGAGTAACAGCTTTCTGATCTGTTCCCATGTGAGCCATGATGCGGATAACATCGGCTCACAACTCTCCTTCTACTGGTATCTTAAGTCTCTCGGCAAAGACGTTGAAATATTCAACGTCGATGTCGTCCCCCGCAAATTCAATTTCTATACAAATATTGATCAAGTTTCAAACACCGAACCGAATCGTCGGTTTGATGTGTTTGTTCTGCTCGATTCGTCGAACCTCAGCCGTTCCGGTTGGGATAAAGCTGCAACAATCGCAGACAAGATTATCGATATCGACCATCACCGTGACAACAATCTCTTCGGCACTGTTTCCTGCGTTGACACAACGGCTGCAGCGACCTGTCAGATTGTCTATCGATTCTTCAAAGAGAACAATATCGATTTCCCTGAGTATGTCGCCGAAGCTCTCTACGGCGGAATACTTGCGGATACTGGTGGATTTCAATTTGACAACACCTCCCCGGAGATTTTCGAGATTGCCGCTGACCTTTCCCGTCGTGGAGTGAGCACTGCGAAAGTCTACAAAAAACTTTACGCATCGAATTCGATTGCCGGACTCACCGTGCGCTCCATTGTTTGGTCAACGCTCAAGTTTTACGAAAACAATCGCGTGGGAATCATGGTTCTCGAAGAGGGACTTCTTGAAAAATACGGCGCAGACCGTGGTGATCTCGAAGGAATGTCTGACATGGCCATGACTGCTGAAGGTGTCGAAGTGGGAATTTTCGCAAAACCGATCGGCAACGAAATTCGCTTTTCACTGAGATCTGTGGGAACCGTGGACGTGGGGATGATTGCAGCATCATTCTCTGGTGGAGGCGGTCACAAAGCGGCTTCGGGATGTACTTCCGTAGATCTTTCCCTTGAACAAGCGGTAGATGCGCTGTTAACTCTGATTCGTGCGGAGCTCAAATGAAATCTGGATTCTTATTGATCAACAAGCCCGAAGGCCCTACCTCTTTTGACATCATCCGCGATCTTCGCCGCGCCCTTCAGACTCGCAAAATGGGACACGCGGGAACCCTTGACCCTCTCGCTTCAGGATTATTGATCGTTGCGGTGGAACAGGCGACGAAGTTACTCCCACTGATTCCAGTGGACACGAAAGAGTATCACTTTACGATTCAGTTTGGCGAAACGAGAACTACCGGCGACCGCGAAGGCGAGGTTCTCGCATCAGGTTTTCCCAATCCTTCGCGAGAAGCACTTGAAGCGATTCTTCCCCAGTTCCGCGGAACCATTTCACAAGTTCCGCCGGCGTACTCGGCGATCAAAGTAAATGGTCAGCGCGCGTATGATCTCGCCCGCAAAGGTGAAGAGGTGATTCTGCAATCTCGTGAAATCGAAATTGAGTCGCTCGAACTAATTGCATACGATGAAACAGGAGGCAATGCCGATCTGGTCGTGAACTGTTCCACCGGAACCTACGTGCGCTCACTGGCTGCGGATATTGCCACTGCTCTTGGATCGGGAGCCTATGCTTCCCGGATTCATCGCACTCGCGTGGGAATGTTCCATCTCGCCGATTCGTTTTCCACCGACCAGATCAGTGGTGAAGAGCAAGTGCTTGATCCGCAAATGATTCTTGGGGATTGGAAAACAATCTCTATCGAAGGGCGAACTGAAATGCTTTTTCGCAATGGAAATGCATTCACCACCGATCTTCCCGACACCGATCGTATCTGGGTAACCGGTGAAGATGGTTCGCTCATTGCTCTTGCCAAAGCAGAATCGGGAATGGTGAAGTCACTGAGAAATTTTTGCTGATGAGTATCGTGACCGGAACCCGCCACGGTACTCTACAGTAAAAAAGTTCCGTGGCGAGGGGGCATTTCTCTCATTTGATCACTTAAACAGAACCGCCCCAATCCTATTTGAACAGAGATCGCGTGACATTCCAAATCCGTTTCCCGTGAAGTTTGAACGTGTCCAACTCTTCAGTCAGCCGAATGCGCAATAGTTCACGAGAATTGTCACCGGCTTTAAGCACTCGTTCAAACTCATGAAACTCCAAAATCCCAATGTTTTCCAGATCCGGGCGAATGTAGATAGTTGGTGGTGAGTGTTTCATTCGTTCGTTGGTATGAGCATCCTGCAGGATTTCAAAGGTGCAACTCATTGCTTCGGCGGGATTGGGAAAAGTCTTGTGTTTCACCGGGAACCGACGGCCAGTCACATCAATAGCGATAACAATATCACACTGTTCCATCAACACATCCCACGGAATCTGATTCACCACTCCCCCATCAACCAGTACGCGACTTTCGTGTTTCACCGGAACAAATACACCGGGAACAGCCATACTCGCTTTTACCGCCGGAAGCAGTTCACCGCTGTTGAACCGGATTTCGTCACCACTCCAAAAATCAGCAGCCACCACCGTTAAAGGGATCGCCAGTTCTTCGAAAGTAGATTTGCCAATCATATCGTACATGAACGTCAACAGTCCATCCACGCGAATCCCCGTTCCCGGTTCAATCCGAAACGCTTCGATCCACTTGAGCAGATCTTTGCGCTTTTCAAAGATCGAACGAATGTCATCTTCCGAGGTAATCAGGTGTCGCAACAACTCTTTGCGAATCGAATCGGCAGAGACTCCACCAGCGTAGACCGATCCAATAATCGCTCCCATGGAAGTTCCAGCGATCATGTTCGGGCGAATGTTCATCTCGTCGAACACCTGCAACAAAGACAAGTGAGCAAGACCACGAACGCCGCCACCGCCCAGAGCTCAATGCTGTAGCGCTTATTGATTACAGTCGATGAATCGACTGTCTAATATTG
>DYSA01000077.1 GCA_020726425.1 Fibrobacter succinogenes
GCACCCGCTTTAAGCGTGAACGCATCGGTAACTTTTCCAGAAAAATCAATACCTCCATTTGTATTCATTTCGCGTTTTTCGTATGATCCGGTAAGACCAGAACGAACAGCAATCGAAGGTGTAACGGTAAATTTGTCTTCAGCAAAAGAGATCGGCGCGTCAGCGATCATACGCATATCGGTAAAGCCTTTTGCAGTATCCGAAGGAGCGGAGAACTCTGCAATTCCTGCAACAACATTCAGTCCGATCATTTCTGTAGGTGCAAAAGAGACTTTAAGTCCAGGCAGTGAGTTATTATAGCGAGCTGACCAGTTGTTAGAAATATCGATTTTCCCCAGATACCCTTTTTCTTCCGCGGCACGAACGAGATTCAAAGTTGTGCTGTTATTTACTTCAAGAAGTCCCGCTGACACGCCAAATTTTCCGATTGTATATTTGATTTCAGCCTGGGGAATTGCGAGGTAGTTTTCTTTTCCAGTTGTTCCTGCAGGTTTACCAACAGTTTCACCCGCAGAACCATAAGGGTTTGACAAACGGAATTTAAGTGCAACATTGTCATTAACCTTAGCACCTAATTTGAGATTCCATGCGTAAACATTCGCAAACTGTTTCATAGTTTTTTCAGGGTAATATTTACCCGTTGAATCAAGAACGAGATCCCACTGACCGCGAAGGCGGTAATCGACATCACCGTTTACTGTCAGTTCAGGTGCCGCAGAAGCTGCTCCAGCCATTACTGCGATTGCAAAAGATGCACTTACGATACGTTTTGAGAAACTAGCCATTTTCAAGCCCCCTACATTTTGTGGTAACACTATTTCACTATAAATTTAATTCGCTTTTATTCGAGATTAATTACGGTTCCGTTAATTCTTCAACACGCCGCTAATCTGATCAAAATATAATCTTCGTCAATCGCTTACAATATTAGCATTATGTAAGCAGGCAGTTATTTTTTTGTATTACAAAAGGGAGTCGCGTGTGAAACAGAAACAAAAATCACATCAAATGATTACATAAACAGCGGGAAATCAACAAATTCGTTATTTTCTACGACAGGCAATGAGCCTCGTTCACGCGCTGGCACTCCGAGCTTTTTCAATTTCAAGCGTGCTGATAAAATTAGCCCATTTTGGTACATGTTATCATTTTCTTCAATAATTCGCACACGGTCAATGGCAATTTCTTCAGGAAAACGATAAAGACTTGGCTCCCAAGAACCAGCAGAATTGCAATCAAAAGGATCGTGATCGCCATGATAAAAAATCAATCGCTTATACGAAGAGTAGGTGCGCCATCCATCGGGAAGAAGTTCCATTTTTCCCGCTCGTTCACCAGCTACGACTATTTTTTCGGAATGCCCCCCAGTAATTGAACACCCACGATCGCGAAGAAGTGAAGCGATTGCTGCCACAATGAATGAATCAATTTCACCTTCACGCAAAAAATGAAACAGATAGGGAGCCGTATACAAACCACGCTGATTAAGTTTTTCAAAACCGAGGTGAACAGTTGCACGCTGTACTCCCCGAGCGTGAGAGGCAAACGAGACGATATGTTCAAAAGCAGAGGAATTCAGTTCTTGCAACACTGGTAGAATTTTATGACGTATGCAGTTTCGTGAATAATCGTCAGTTGCATTACTGGAATCTTCACGCCACGACTCTCCTATTTCGCTCAAAAACTGCTGGCAAACTTCTCGCGACTCTTCGAGTAGAGGGCGAATAATCCCATCACCTCGAACTGCCTCCATCCCCGAAATTCCGTGAAGAGATGTCCCGCGAACCAAGCGAAAGAGAACGGTTTCGACTTGATCTTCTCGCGTATGACCAACGGCAATGTATTCACATCTGCCTGATTTTTTGAGTTCAGCGAAAAAAGTATATCGAGCGGTTCGAGCCTGTTCTTCGATACCCGATTGACCGGCATCGAGCGGAACATCCCGATAATAGAATGGAACATCACAGCGCGCGGCCAGTTGACGCACAAATTCAGCATCGCCATTTGACTCTTCACCGCGAAGATGATAGTTCACATGAACAATTGAAAGGGAGAGGGAAAATTCTTTTTGAAGAGTGTATAGACGAAAAAAAAGAGCGACAGAATCTGATCCACCACTCACCGCTACAGAAATGGAAGCTCCAAAGAGGTTCTCACACTGTAAAAAATCGTTAATTTTTGTCTGTTTCATTTTCTCACTTGAGGAGAAGAGGAGTAGCAGCTCAGGGACTTGAACCCCGGACCCTTGGATTATGATTCCAATGCTCTAACCGACTGAGCTAAGCTGCCACATTTAAGACGGCGATAATATAATAGTATCACTCCCACATTGTCAAATTCTTTTTTACTTTTTTATAGAGAGTGCCAAATCCTATTTTCAAGCGACAACGAACAACTTCGTTTCTTCGACAATAAGGATTCTCCGATGAATCAACGAGTAGTGTTACTCCTTCTTTTTCTCCACTCTCTCATTTTCGCAACTCCACAGTACCTGTTCCCATCAGAGCAATCGGAAACAGAGATATTGAACTGGGATGTCTTCTACTACGACTCATTACAGATTGCTCAAACAGGTTGGAACCGATCACCGCAAAAACAGATAAAAAAAACAGAATTCCTAAAAACCGAATCAAATATTTCTACGATTCACTGGTATCGGACAGAACTTTTCTTCCCTGAACCACTCGGCACCACTGACGGACTTACGATTTCAATCCCCGCACTTCTTACATCGTATGAAATCTACTGGGATAACCAACTCATTGGTATAAATGGCACGATTTCAACCCAAAGCCATTCACGCCCGGGAAAAAGTGGACGCTATTTTTATCTCAGTCCCACTCAATCATCAACCGGATCTCATACGCTTTCAATACGCGTTGCCAACTATGGCAATTTTTCCGGATCACTGACGAATCCGATTACCCTTGGGCAATCAGAAAAAATCCGTCAAACCCACCTTTCCAGATTTGGAACGTCAATTTTTCTTGCCGGAATATTTGTCGTCACCGCGCTGTTCCACCTCTTTATCATAGACAGCCGAAAACGGCGCCATAGCCATTTAATATTCAGTCTCTTTTCTCTTTCATGCGGAGGACATCTCGCGGTAAATATACTGATTCACTTCGGTGCAGTTCCACAAACGTACCTTCAATTTCTCGCTATTGCCGGAGATCTTTTTTGGCTAGGAATGATTGCGCTCCTCCCTATTTTTCTGCTCTCACACTTTTCCGCCTATGCTCGAAATATTTCAACGACAATTATTCTCATTTTAACGATTACCGTTGTCCTCCTTCCGCGATTGGCTCTCTACAATATTCTTCCCATTCGATACCTTCCTGTACTGCATGACCTCAATCTTTTCTATGCCTATTTATCCGTGATTACAGCAATTAGCGTGACACTTGGAGCTTCGGTACGAAAGCGCAAAGGAAGTCGCACCATACTTATCGGCATGATAATTTTTCTCGCGGGATTAATTATAACAACAGCATTTCAGATTGAAAACGGCTGGTCTGTTGGATTTGCATTTCTCAACGTATTCATAACAATTACAATTGCGCGGCAATTTTCTGAAGAAAGAAAACAGTATTACAAGGCAGAACTTCGGGCTTCACGCTTGGAACTGGAACTTCTGAAAGGACACATGCAACCCCATTTCCTTCTCAATTCACTCAATTCAATTGTGGCTTGGATCGAAGAAGAACCTGCGGTGGCAGCACGATTAGTAAACGCACTCTCCCAAGAGTTGCGTATGCTCATGGCCTTTGCCGGAGAACGGAAAATCAATCTATCCCAAGAGATTAAGATGTGTCGAATCCACCTCGAAGTTATGAATATGCGACAGGAAAAAAACTACGTTCTTCACGTACAAGGAGAACGCGAAGGAATTGATATTCCTCCATTTATATTACACACATTGATTGAAAATGGTATTTCTCATGGCTTTCGAAAGAAAGATGACGGGATTTTTACACTCACCGTTCACCGAAACTCCGAAACCATAACCATGACCCTTCACAATAACGGCGACAACAAAGTTAGAACAGCCACAGGTGAAGGCAAAGGAACGGGAACTCGATACATACGCAGTCGCTTACAAGAACTTTACGGCATCAACTACAGCTTTTCTAGCCACAGCACTGCCGATGGCTGGGAATCTCGAATTACTATTCCCGAAGGAGTTGTCCTATGAAGATTTCAATTGTTGAAGATGAAAAAGTGGCTGCACGCCGTCTAAAGCGAATGATCGAACAGGCTCTCCCCGAAGGAAGTGAAATCTCTCTTTTCTCAACTTATGAAGATGCATTAGATTATCTACAGCAAACTCCCCCAGACCTTCTCATGCTGGATTTGAATCTCGATGGCGATGACGGGTTTTCAATCCTACAAACAATTCCCGATCAACCATTTCAAACAATTGTTGTTTCTGCAAACACAGACCGAGCCATCGAAGCATTTGAACTCGGGGTTCTCGACTTCATCCCAAAACCGTTCGATGAAGAACGGCTTCAACGCGCCCTCAACCGATTCACCGGGCGTTACAATCGGATAAATGGAGCAACGACATTTGTTATTAAAAATCAGGGAAGACGACAGTTTATATCCGTTTCTGATATACGATTCATTTCCGGGGCTGGCGATTACGCAGAATTGCATCTCGCCAACGGAGAGATGCATCTATACAATAAATCATTAGAAAAAATTATGGAGCAACTACCGGAACAGTTTGTCCGTATTCACAAATCCCACATAATCGACAAAACCGCAATTGCCGAAGTTTTAGTGCATGGCGCGGGAAAATATTCAGTTCGATTGTGCGATGATTCGGTACTTCCACTCAGCAGATCGCGATACAAAGAACTTTTTGCAGGAGAGTCTTCTACTACTGAAGATGTTTGAAATGACGTAATCGTTCTGCTTTTAAGATCTTTTTGCGGAGTTCTTCCAATTGATCCTTTTTCGCCTCGTTAATTTGAACGATAAGTTCTTCGATCTCTACGATTTTATTTGTGAGAGCTATTGAAGATTCTTGCAGTTTTACAGACTTAGATTTATGCCCTCCCTTTACGAGCTTATCTACTTGCGTATCAACAGTAAGAATCATTTCATTTATCTGTTTAATTGCATTTTCCATAAGATCTCTACGCTCATTAAAAAAACATGCCAAAGCTTTCATCTGAACTTCAGCCGCTGCAACAGACGGCTCTTTCACACTGAGTTTATGCTGATCCGTACGCAAAAAATAACGAACACTACTCATTAGGTTTACAGTAGTAACATCAAGATTATCGGCACTAGCTACTAAAGCTTCCACCTCTTTCATCTGATCCGAATTCATGTAATCTGGTTTTTTATTTAACATTATAACCTCCTGTTATATGATAATAGTACGATATTTTCTCGCACTTGTCATTATCGAAATTTAAAGATTTATCCTAGACAAGACCACCAAATTAGTGTATATTTAAAATGAGTGGGTAACTCCCCCACTCGTGAATGTGTGTGATGATGAGGTATCAGGGAACCGCAATGGTTTCCTGAGGAAGGGAAGGTCAAGTGCCTTCCCTTTTTTTGTTTTCACAATGACTTACTTGCCGTCGTTCACAAAAAGAATCTTTTTTTCTCAAAAGTTACACTTTTTCATTTTTTTGTGTATATTTAGAGAATGAGTGGGTAACTCCCCCACTCGTGAATGTGTGTGATGATGAGGTATCAGGGAACCGCAATGGTTTCCTGAGGAAGGGAAGGTCAAGTGCCTTCCCTTTTTGTTTCTAACGAATTCTCACATACTGAATCGTCAGTCCGAAGCTATTTTCTCACTATTAAAATAGTGGAGAAATTATGGCAAACGCGGGAATCTGGAAAAGCTGGAACGAAAACATTCAACACCCTTACTCTTCACTTGTTACACCAATTTCAGACGATGAAACTTCACAGATTGTTGCAAAAAGTAGCTCTATTCGTGTGATCGGGACGGGAAGATCTTCTGCGGATATCATCGCGGGAACCGACACACTTATCTCTTTCGAAAAAATGGTTTCTGTTCGACATACCGATATGGAGTCACGTAAAATCACCGTTGAAACAGGCATGCTTCTTTCTGATCTGATCAAAACTGTGGAATCTCTCGGATGGGCAATCCCCTGCCTTCCCGATATTGACTGTATCTCGGTCGGTGGCGCGATCACCACGGGAACTCACGGAACTGGGCGCGAAGGTAAAATCCTTGCTGATTATATCACCGAATTGATAGTTATTCTTCCCAATGGCGAGATCAAAACAGTAACCGAAACTTCTCCTGAAATTCATGCGTATCGGCTTTCTGTTGGTGTTCTTGGGGTGATTACTGCCGTTACGTTTCAGTGTGATCCAATCTACCATCTTCAAGTGCGCGAAGAACCGGTTAAAGATTCGGTGTGGTTGAAAACATGGAAAAATGAGTTTGCTCAGAATGAGTTTTTTCGGATTCTCTGGCTTCCTCACACCGACTTTGGGTATGTGATTCGAGGAAATCGTCTTTCCGAAGGTCAAAAACCGGAACTGGTTCCAGCGCCGGAATCCAACAAAAACCGCAGAACATTCTCGCGGATTCTCTACAAGTTTACACCGCAGTTCCCGCGATTCACGGCACTTGCGAACAAGATTCTCAAGTCGCTCTTTTTCTCCGCAAAAACAGATTCATACGGAACACTTTACGGTGCAACGGTCACCAAATCTCGCGGATCCACGCTTGAACTTGCGGAGTGGACAATTCCCTTTTCACGGTTCGACGCACTCTTTGCTGAACTGAAAGTAGAACTAAACAGCAGTTCCAACAAAGCATACGCGCATATCCCTATGGATATTCGATTTATCAAAAAGGATTCCGCGTGGTTATCTTACGCTTGCGAAGAAGACACGGTGACCATTGGCTGCGTAAGCCGAATCGCTCACGAAGCGAACCGCTACCACGCGTTTGAAAAAGTCGAAGAGATTTTCCTCAAACATGGAGGCCGTCCTCACTGGGCAAAGCGTTTCAAATCAGGGCCAGCGGAACTGAAACCGCTCTATCCTCGCTGGGATGAGTTTATTGCCCTTCGCCGATCTATCGATCCGGATGGCAAGTTCCTCAACTCCTATCTCAAACAGATTTTTGAATAGACGCAACGACGCAACGACGCAACGACGCAACGAATCTTCATTGAATCGTTGAATCGCTGTGTCGTTGAATCGTCATAGGAAAGGATCTCCCCATGTTTAGCAATATTTCCGCAGTGATTTTCGATTTTGATGGCGTACTCACCGACAGCCTTTCCACCCATTCGCGAGCGTGGAATGAAGCGTATCGGTCGATGTTCGGCGACTATCCGAAAATCACCGACCGTTCGGAACTGACCGGTCGATCGTCGTTCAAGATCGCCGAAGCTCTCTGTAGTCTTGAAAACCGTACCGATCGAACTGCCGATCTCGTTCAGGCAAAACTCGAACTTCTTCTTTCCGGTGATCTTCCGCCACTGTTTGAAGGTGTCAACGAACTGTTTGAACTTCTCACCAAACGGAACATCCCCTTCGGCGTGGGAAGCAATGCTCCTTCCGCGTTTATTCGCAAGACCTTGGAACAGTGTCCATTCGCACCCACCGTGGTTCGTGGCTACGAAACAGTGGTCAATCCGAAACCGGCGCCGGATCTCTTTCTTGCCGTTGCTGAAGAGCTCAAACTCTCGCCAGATCTCTTCGGTTCGACTATTGTTGTGGAAGATTCTCCCACGGGGATCGAAGCGGCAATAACTGCGAATATGATTCCCGTGGCGGTTCTGACTACTCACCGTGAAGAACAACTTCGCAGCACCGGCGCACACACTATTGTTCGTTCACTTTTGGAGTTGATTGAGTTATTATGAGTTCTGTTTCCGAAGTACTCGCGACCACTGCCGATTCACCCCTTCTTCACGATCTGAAAAACTCCTTTGCCATCGACCTAACTGTTTCCCCTGACCAGATCGACGGATTCAGTCACGTGAACAACGCCGTCTATATTCAATGGCTCGACCAAGTTCACTGGGCTCATCTTGCACATTTGGGAATTTCGTATGAAGAGATTGTCAGAACTTCCTGTGGATTTGTGGTGTATCACACCGAAGTAACCTACTGTGAGCCGCTGGTTACATATTTCTTTACCCACGCAAAGCGAACGGGGTCTTTTCGTAAAAGATGATTGATCAGATTTTTCTGCTCCTCACCTTTCTTTTTAGAAATTATCCGTTTGATTTCACTATCCTGATCCCTTAGCGTTGCACCACGCTTGATGGCTTCTGCAAACCACATATCGCCTTCTGCGTAACGCCCAGTTCCGTAGCATAAGGCACCCAAAAATGTATACTGGTTATGACTCCCCGAAAAGTGTTTGATTGCACTATGCGCACATTGTTCTGCTTCTCCAAGGTTGTTCATGTCGCGAAAAGCACCGCCTCGCGTTGTCAGTAGTGCAGCACGTAATTTCGCCTGGTTAATTTTTGAGTAATCTAAATCATTAGTTGGTTCTTCTCACAATTTTGGGGTAGCACCTACTGGTAGACCTAAGTTTATATTCCCATAATGAGAGCGAAGTTTTTTAACGACCTTGAGTTTGGCGTGATCTCGTTCCTCGGACAGACCGCACAAGCGACAGTTGTAGGAGATTTCAAGGAGATGTGAATAATCGCATCTCCTTTTTCTTTTGGAGCGGATAGTGTTGTATTTTCGTTACTACTCAGGTACCACGAAAAAACCTTTGTTTTGTAAGTGATTGATATCCCT
>DYSA01000640.1 GCA_020726425.1 Fibrobacter succinogenes
TCACGATTACAATCCTGTAGTGACTAAAGTGCCATAGAACAAGGAAATCTTTACTGTTGATTTTTGAAAATACGGATGATACAGATCGTCCATTCTGAAAAGGAGAACACAGAATGTTCTGTAGAAACTGCGGAAAAGAATTATCAGACAAGGCTATAGCCTGTATCGGTTGCGGTATGAACCCGAAAGGCGGAAATGCCCATTGCCCGTCATGCGGAGCAGAGACAAAAGAAAAACAGATAATCTGTACTGCGTGTGGGGGAAGCCTGAAAGGAAGCAGTTCGGACGTATGGTCAACAGGAGCTTATATCGGTTTCATCGTTTTATCTGTTATAATCCCCTTGTTCGGCTGGATATACGGCGGGATTCATATGAAAAATGCCGCTGATGGTTCGCAGAGAAAGAAGCAGGCTTGGCATTTTGTTATTGCGGGCATTGTCGGTTTTGTGCTTGCCGTCATTGCGAAAATCAGTTAGGAGAAGCGGTCAATCATGAAATCACGGGTATATATTGAGACAAGTATTCCGAGCTATTACTGTGAAATCCGGGAAGATGCGGAATCAGTCGCTAAAAAACTCCTGACAAGGGAATGGTGGGATAATCACAGACAGTATTACGAACTTGTAACAGCTCCGCCTGTGATAGACGAACTTGAAAGAGGAAATTATCCTACAAAATCCGATACACTTGAACTTGTCAGGAGTCTGCCCGTGCTTGAAATGACCGAAGAGACAGAAGATATTGTTGACGAATATCTCAGACATCATCTTATGCCGAAAGACCCGAAAGGAGATGCTCTTCATCTGGCACTGGCTTCCTATTACAACTGCCGCTTTCTGCTTACATGGAACTGTCAGCATCTGGCTAATGCCAACAAATTCGAGCATATACGTCATATAAACACCCTGCTCGGTCTTTTTGTTCCGATATTGACAACACCTTACGGTCTGATGTATGAATATCAGGGGGAGAAATAAAATGAGAACAGACCCGACAATAGACAGGATTCGGAGAATACGTCATGAAATTTCGGAAGAATGTAATCATGATACCCGGAAGATAGTTGAATATTATATGAAATATCAGCAGAAATATGCTGACAGACTTATAAAAAAGACTGTGATTGCGGATAGGGAAAAGCCGTTGTTTCAGCGAATGTCTTTAGAGGCAGCCTAACCATCAGTTGCAGTTGACGCCTACGGCGCACCTGAACTTTGTGTTAGGATTTGTTTCAAGGCTTTCAAGGGTGGTGTGTAACTTCTGCAACTATTACAGATATTTACTCTTGACTTTTTCGCGAAAATATGGTATTACTTAAGTCAGGTTTACAGCACTTCAACCCCGAACTCCTAACCATCAGTTGCAGTTGACTACGCAACTGAACTTGTTGTTAGGATTTGTTTCAAGGCTTTCAAGGGTGGTGTGTAACTTCTGCAACTATTACAGATATTTACTCTTGACTTTTTCGCGAAAATATGGTATGTTCCTGGGGAAGTTTACACAGCAGGTTA
>DYSA01000641.1 GCA_020726425.1 Fibrobacter succinogenes
GATATCGTGAGATCCTCGCAGCCCGTGTCGCAGATGCAGAACATGAATTAACCTCAGTACTTCACTAATTTTTCCTCCATGAACTTGTGATAGTCAACAGCTTTACCAACCCCTGATCAGCCGGGACAACGAAGAACAGAAACACACGAAACAAATTTGAGATTTTTCCGGAGCCCTTCCCAGACGAAGAGTCGGAAGAGATCAAACCGGAACAAATCTTCGTCGATCGTTCTTGGCCCTCGTTGAACCTTTGAGAAGAACATCCATTGAAGCGCCACCCAGATATTCTTGAGAAGGAACGAGATTATCGTCAAGAGGTACCGGAGCACAACATTCCGGGAAGATGTTTTAGCTTTCACGATGTTCCGGATACGGTATGAAGATTCGATGGCGAACCGGTTCTTGTAGACCTGGTAGACCCTTCGCGGCTTCCAGTCAATACCATACACGACGTATCCAAGATTCACATTCCCGAATTTCTTATTCTTTCCCTGAAGGTACTGAACATCAATTGCAAGAGTAAGATCAAGAGGTTCGGAGGTTCCCATCATCGTGTACGGGGCATAACGGGAATGATTTCCCCGGAGAATCTTCTTGAGTTCCTGGCCGTGTTTTCTCACCGGAACAATGTGCGGGATGTTCTCCTTCTGGAGAAACGAGAACACATCGTTTGAGTAAAAACCCCGATCAAGACAAAGTATCTCGATATTCACTTTTGCATCCTCGATGAAAGCCAGGAATTTCCGGATGTACTCGACCTTTGACACTCCCTTTTTCACCGGGAGAACTGCGAGGGTCAGCCGTTGGCCTTTTGTCGTGATGTAGAGAGAAATATACGAGTAAAATGTCGTTGTGGAATTCTTCATTTTACTTTTGATGACGTAATCTTTGTTCGTTTCAATAGTTTCACCGTAATATGGATCATCTGTGAAATCTATGGCAAAATGATACGATTTTCCGGGAACAAGGATCTGATCGTTTGAATAGGTGAGGATCTTCGATTGTAATTCGAGAAGTGAGTCCAGGTCCATCTTGGACAAATGGTATCTGACCGACGTTTCACACGGGACTTTTTCTACGGATTTATTGATGGAATGCACTGAAAGTTTGTTTGCTGACATTCCAACGAGCGACTGAATGAGCGTCTTTTGTTTCAGAGTGCCATTGATGGAAATTGTGATGTTCCGGTTGATTGCTTCAACGGCAAGTTCGGAACAATCTTTTGCTTGGATCTCATTCTTTATTCGGCGGGCAATTTGCCGGTGTTTGACCATATTCGGCGCCCGCCGCCTATTTAGATCTTACTGTTCTCTTCAGCCCGAGCTAAAAATTAGTGAAGTACTGGACCTGGGCAGATGGCAATGCGACCACCCCGCAAAAATTCCAGGAATATGGGGATGTGATCATCTACAAACCCAATGGCATGACCACGGTAAATCCCATTATTCATCGCGCCATCCAGTACGTGGATATAAGCCCGGTGACCGAAATAAAAGGAGAGAGTCTCAAC
>DYSA01000642.1 GCA_020726425.1 Fibrobacter succinogenes
TGCGAAACCTCAACCGAAAGAGTTGTCTATGAATAAATGGAATGCACTTACCCCTGAAGAGACCAGAGTATTGATCAACAAAGGAACAGAACGTCCCTTTTCCGGAGCGTATACTGACACGAAAGACGCAGGAACTTACCTGTGTAAGCAGTGTGAATCGCCCCTCTATCGATCGGAAGATAAGTTTCACTCTGGTTGTGGGTGGCCATCCTTTGATGATGAACTTCCCGGTGAGGTGAAAAAAATCCCCGATTCTGATGGGCAAAGAACGGAGATCGTCTGTGCAAATTGTGGTGGTCATTTGGGCCATGTCTTTGTGGGTGAACAATTCACTGAAAAAAATACTCGCCATTGTGTAAACTCAATATCCATGAAATTTGTTGCGGATAGTTCTACTGCAAAGGCATGGTTTGGTGGTGGTTGCTTTTGGGGTGTAGAACACTTACTTCAGCAGTTTCCGGGTGTGATTAGTGTTGTTTCAGGATACATGGGGGGAGATAGTCCGAATCCGACCTACAAAGAGGTTTGTTCGGGATCAACTGGTCATGCAGAAGTGGTTGAAGTTACCTACGATCCAACGCTTGTTTCGTACGAACGGTTAGCTCAAGCATTTTTTGAAATTCACGATCCAACGCAGATGAATCGCCAAGGTCCGGATGTAGGAAATCAGTATCGATCAATTATTTTTGTAAACAACGAAAAAGAGAGAGTTACTGTAGATTCATTGATTGATCTTCTTCGTAACAAGGGTCTTGATGTTGTCACCGAAATTGAAGATGCTGTTCCATTCTATCGGGCAGAAGAATACCATCAGGATTACTATGAACACAAGGGGACTGAACCGTACTGTCATAGGTAATGTGAAAAGGTTTTAACGAAGTTTCTGTCGTATAAATAAGAGCACATTGCGTTGCATTGTGCTTTTTTATCAGGCCAGCATTAAAAAAAAATCACATAAATTGAATTGTGCGATTTAATAATAATCAATATCTCCAATGAATAGATTATCGTTTGATCATTTTCTTAAACTTAAAACTTCGCCCTACAGATTCTCGGAAACTATTGTTTTCGAGATATTTTACATTGAGACCATTGTAAAAAGCGGTTATCGTTACGTTGGTACGCCGAAACTCATTTGCACTATTGAACAGAATAAATCGATCCAACTCCTTGATGAACTTCTCGGTAAGCACATGCTGTTTTTTTGCCGCCTTGGCAATATGTGATGGGTTGAAATTTCCTCTATCTTGAATTGCGGGTGGAACATTTGATAAGTAGTTAGCAAAAGTGCTTTTAAATGATTCTTTCAACGATGCTAAATCTTGTTCAAATGCCTGAATAATCGTTTCTAATGAAACAGCGATGAATGAAAAAACAGTAGGATCAAACTCTTCTGCTTTTGCATTTTTAATATGATTAACAAACTCTTTGGTAAAAGTAATACTCTCTTTAATCGTCGCAGATAACTTTATTTCTAAATCAATATTTTTAGACGTTTGTGAAACTAGTG
>DYSA01000643.1 GCA_020726425.1 Fibrobacter succinogenes
CGGGATACCCGGCCCATGACACATTCAGGCTTTGCGACTGGGAACAACAACCTATAGTCATTCGAAACTCAATACACATCGAAACCGCACTCGCTAACTTCTCTAAAAACGATCCTCAATTTTCTAAAGTGATTGATACGCTTATGGAGATATGATTCACTTTTTTTAGTGGGTGGTAAAGGGGAATAGTTTTCGCGACTATATACCTGTTTTTGCTTTCGGATACCGGTGTTAGATATAATCATTACTTGCTGGAAAGTATTCACTCACCAAAAGAAAAAAGGTACGAAAAACAACTATTTCGTACCTTTCGTGGTGGCATATTTGATTCTTATCCGCGCATGCATTCTCGAAACAGTGGTTCAAAAAAGACGACCGAACGGAGAGAAATGCTCTTTACACAATTCGGTTCTGTGTTCCCTGTACCAGAAATGATTTGATATTTTCAGCGGTTACCGTAATCAGGCGAGTGCGCGCTTCAACCGTTGCCCAGGCGATATGAGGAGTCACGGAACAGTTTTCCAACGCAATAAGCGGCGAACCATCACGTGGCGGTTCCTGCGACAGAACATCGATCCCCGCTGAAGCGATCTGTCCCGAAGTCAACGCATTTGCAAGAGCTGTTTCATCTACCAAAGGCCCACGACCGGTATTGATCAACATCGCTGTCGGTTTCATAAGTTTCAACGACTCTTCATTTATGATATGGCGGGTTTCAGGAGCCAATGCACAGGTGAGAACGAGAAAATCAGCCATGCAGAGAACCGTTTCACGATCGGTAAAGAGAACCGGAACCGCACTTTTTCGCGCC
The DNA here is from genome assembly GCA_020726425.1 of Fibrobacter succinogenes. Classification (GTDB taxonomy): domain Bacteria; phylum Fibrobacterota; class Chitinivibrionia; order Chitinivibrionales; family Chitinivibrionaceae; genus JAIFMU01. Next base: position 812 of record DYSA01000643.1, read on the forward strand.
GATCTGCTATTGACAAGCACGGTCATTCCAAAGGCGTGAGCGATCCGCGCTACTGCTGATCCGATATTTCCAAAGCCAATAATCCCCATTGATTTTCCTGCAAGCTCTGTGAGCGGAACATTCCAATAACAAGGAGTTTCTGATTTCTGCCAATCGCCCTGCTTGACCGATCGATTGTGAAGTTCTACGTGAGTTGTGTAGTTGAGAATGTGGGCAAACACCATTTGAGCGACCGATTCGGTGCTATAGGCGGGGACGTTTGCCACGGCGATTCCTCGTTCTTGAGCTGCTGTGGTGTCGACGTTATCAAATCCTGTCGCTGTTTCAGCGATCATTTTAAGATTCGGAAGCTGTTCGATTATTTCACGAGTCATGGCAACTTTGTTTACCACAGCAATGTCGGCATCGCGAAGGCGTTCCACGATATCTTCATCTTCGGTGACGGGGTAGAGTGTGCAATCACCGAGAGAGGTGATTGGTTCCCACGATAGATCTCCCGTTGTTGTCATTGCTGCATCAAGAATTACGATTTTCATAGGCTCCTCATAGTACGAAACAAATACGTTGAAACAGAATTACTGGGATTAAAATACGTTCGTACCCAAAACAATTCATCTTTTTGGGTGATATTATTCCTTCACAGGGGAAAAACTATTTCTAACTTGTTTTATAGAAAGAGATTTGTAACTACTCAGGTG
>DYSA01000644.1 GCA_020726425.1 Fibrobacter succinogenes
TTCTTCAGAAATTGCGTCGTCGTGTTCGGGGATAATCACGTCAATGACCGATCCTTCCGTGAGATACTCCGCATATTCGTCAACGATAATTGCAGCTTTTTGGCTCCATCCCACAACGAGTTGTTGCTCCGCCGGTTTGTTTAGAGATTCGGCGGGATTTGCCATGATCACGTAAGGACTAAATGGTTTTTTGTTGTACTTTATTGTTGAATCATCTTCCGCAATAATAAGAAGTTCTGTTGTATCTGCTACGACAGTGCTCGGTTCAGGATTAAGGCGAACGCGGCCATCTTCACTGCGGATTCCCAATACGGAACAGTCATTGAAGTGAAGTTGTAGTTCGCCATACGTTTTTCCTTGCCAACCACCGGCATGGTTGTAGAAATAGAATTCACAGCCATCAAAGCCCACCAGTTGATCGTACACAAGAGCGAGTCCTGAAATTCGCGAGGTTTGAACAATCAGTTTTGCCAAGAGAGAGTGCTCTTCGATGAGATAGATTGTGTCGGAGATTGTTCGAGCAAGTCGCCGCTTATTTTCCATGTGAATCTCTGCAATAATGGGTGGGACGTCGCCGCCTTTCGTACAGGCGATCACTGCCAAGATTGTTTTGATTACCCGAGCATCGGCTGATTCTTTGGATTCGTTGTCCGCATCTGATTCTGCATCGTTCAGGATGATAATGCTTTTCGCATCAGAAATACTCATTTTGTCCAGCGTTTGAATGCTTGAGGTGACACCGGATCGGGTAATAATTCTGGTCGTTTTGCTATCGCTGATTCGTTCGCGGAAAAAGTCGTCCATGAAATCTTTCTCCTGTTTTGCCAACACCACCACTGCCGCATTTCGTTCCGATTCATTGGCGAGTATCAGTTCCCGGATTATCTCGAGAACGCGATCGCTAAATCCGAGAATAAGGGTGTGGTTTTTTTCAATTACACGACTTTTCCCTTTTTTAAGTTCTGCCAACATCATTTCGAACTGGCTGGTGATAAACGCTACAAGACTTGAAAAAAGAATAAGCCCGAGGAAGATCGTCACGATTCCCACAGTTTTGTTCATTATTGAACTTTCTCCATCTTCCGCAACGGCACCGGCATCTGAAATTTGAAGGAACACGCGCCACAGTTGATCGGAAATCGAAACAATTGTTTCATCGGGTAGAAAAAAGTTTGCCACAAACCGAACGATCGCCATGATAGCAAACGCCGCTCCAAATAGGGTGAGAAGGGCGATGAAAATCGACATTCCGCCTTTGGACATAAAGTTGTCAAAAGAGTATTTAAGCCGTGCATTTATACGGGGTTTCTCAGTCATAAAGTTCTCCTGTAGAGTTGATCGATTGGCCGGTGGAGTTGTTGGGACAATTTGTGGGGTAAATATACCGTTTTCTCAAATCGCTGATTAATGAAAAAATAAAGTCTGTTTCAGTAATCATCATGAATAAATTGCCTGTTACTACTCAGGTACCACGAAAACCCCTTTTGTTTTGTAAGTGATTGATATCC
>DYSA01000078.1 GCA_020726425.1 Fibrobacter succinogenes
GGAGTCTTGGTACGAGCTGTTTCAATAGTGTGCTGTTACACGAGTACAAGCATGAGAAGAGCTACCTAAATAATTTCATAACCGGTAGTTCGGATATAAAAAGAGCTGAAACAGATCGTCCCAGCTCTTCATTTTTACTTAACCCCAAAGCCCTTTTCCTGATAGGTCCAGGACTCTTCAAGGCGTTTTAGAAAGAGAGTAAACCGTTCTTCACGGGTTAATTCTCGATACTGTTTCGTTTTCATCTCTACTTTATGAAGATTCAAAATCTGTTCAACCTTAGAACTGGGCGTATTCATCCCACACTCCGAGTCAACTTACTATGCCAGTCGTGAAGCACCGGCTGGAACCCATTTGCTTCAAGCCATGAACACATTTCATCGACAGAACGTTCATCGGCAATATCAAACTGTTCATCCGAAGCCTTATCCGTATGTTCACCCACCGCCGTAGAGACACTGGCAGAAACTTTAGTCACTCCCAGAGGAATCAATCCATTTCTCATCCGTTCATCTTCACGAGTGGAAAGGGTAATTCCCACGTGAGGAAAAAGAATGCGGAATGCCAACAGAATTTGAGCGTACAATCGATCAGAAATCGGATGATCTACCTGAAGATCTGAATTTACGATTGGACGCAAACGGGGAAGCGATATCGACATCTCCACATCGGGATATTTTTTGCACAAATAGTCGAGGTGAATTGCCATTGCACCGAGTTCACAACGATAATCATCAAGACCGATCAACGCACCGATCTGCATAGAACGGATTCCCGCCGCACAAGCGCGATCAGGCCCTTCAATTCGCCATAAATAGTCAGACTTATCGCCATAGGGGTGTTGCACTGCATAGATTTCGCGGTTGTAGGTTTCCTGATAGAGTGTCAATCCATCGAGTCCAACTTCCACAAGCTCTTCGTACTGCTCTTTTTTAAGCGGCCACACTTCCATGGCAACGGAAGAGAAAACCGTATCCATCTCTTTGATCGAATCGCGAAGATATTCAAACGTGGTAAGCCTTTTAGCTTCACCAGTGAGAACAAGCACCTGACGAATTCCCGTGGAAGCCAACGATTGTGACTCCGCAAGCAGTTCTTCGCGGTTCAACTGTTTGCGAACAATCCGATTGTCCGCTTTGAACGCACAATAGAGACACCCGTTGGAACAAAAATTTGAGATATACATAGGCGCGAAAATCTTAATCGCATTGCCAAAAAACTTTTCCCGCTTCGATTTTGCAACCACCGCCATCTCTTCGAGAAATGGTGCCGCCTCAGGAGAAAGAAGAACTGCCAGAGAATCTACCGAATATCCCTGATCACCGCGAATCACCGAAAGAATTTTATTTTCCGTCGGTGTAACCGGAGAGAACTCTTTATACCACAAATCGAGACGTTCAATAAGCGTATCCGAGAGATACGCATCATTTCGCAGCTCGGTTGGTTTTTTAGTCGCCATGCTACTCTCCTAAGAAACCGGTGAGTGGCGAAGAAGCGTGCGCTTTCGCCGACTCAATTGCCATCCCGGCGCGATAAGCATTTCTTCCGGCGCGAATCGCATCGCGGAACGCCGCAGCCATAAGTACCGGATCTGTGGCACTGGCAATTGCCGTATTTAAGAGAACCGCCGCCGCCCCCATCTCCATGGCTTCGCAGGCGTGAGAAGGTTTTCCGATTCCAGCATCGACAATAATCGGAAGATCAATCTGTTCGATAAGAATGCGGATCAACTCTTTTGTTTGCAACCCACGATTGGATCCAATCGGTGCACCAAGGGGCATAATTGCGACAGCTCCTGCATCTTGCATACGACGGGCAACCGAAAGATCCGGAAGCATATACGGGAACACTTGGAATCCCTCTTTTGCTAAAATCTCCGTCGCTTTCAGCGTTTCAAGATTGTCCGGAAGAAGATACGCCTGATCGCGAATCACTTCGATCTTGATCCAGTCGCCATAGCCCATAGCTTTTGATAAACGAGCGATACGAACTGCTTCTTCGGCTGTGCGTGCGCCGGAAGTATTGGGCATAAGCTGTTTTCCCTTGGGAATGTACTGCATTACCGACTGAGCGACATTGTCGAGATCCACACGGCGAAGTGCCACTGTTATGACATCACATTCACCGGCTGCAAGGACATCTCCGATGATCGATTCATCAGCGTATTTTCCAGATCCGGTCAAAAGGCGTGAACGAATATCAACGCCGGCAATGGTTAGAATATCATGCATGGAATCCTCCTCCAACAAATGAAAGTATCTCAAGTTCTGCGCCTTCGGGGATAATTCGCGAGTCAAATTCAGAACGAATCAGAATCGTTCTGTTGAATTCAATCACTACCCGTTCAGCGTTAAGGTTTCGCGATTCAAGAAGTGCACCAACCGTGATACCTTCATTGATTTCAACAGGTTTTCCATTCACAACTATTATCATAGACACATCCTTTTTCAAAAAATGATTCGAAAGAGATCGAACAAAATCAGTGATATTGAAGAGTCGTTAAAATAGTTTCTAATCACCCACTGAAACAGAGTTTCCCACCCTCCATATAGATAAAATACAACAACTATATTTATCCTGTTTCCCCCCTTGACCAAACACCCGCTCATAACGTACCTTTATGGCGAAAATTGACCCGTTCAAAGGATAAATGTATGAACCAGATGGATCAGCTGAGAAAACTCACCACCGTCGTTGCAGATACCGGTGAAATTGAAGCAATTAAGAAGTATCAGCCAACTGATGCAACAACAAACCCAAGCCTTCTGCTCAAAGCATCACAAGTGGCGGAATATCGTCACCTCGTTGAAGACGCCGTTGCCTATGCAAAAGCAAACAACGGCGATGAATCACTTATTCTTGATAAACTTGCGGTAAATTTTGGTGTAGAAATTCTCAAATACGTTGCGGGTCGAGTTTCAACAGAAGTTGACGCGCGTCTCTCTTTTGACACTGCGGAAACAGTTCGTCGCGGACTTCGCATTATCAAACTCTACGAAGAAGCGGGCATTTCGAAAGATCGCGTACTTATCAAGATCGCTTCGACGTGGGAAGGAATTATGGCTGCCAAAGAGTTGGAAGCACAGGGAATCAAGTGTAACATGACTCTTCTGTTTAGCTTTGCTCAAGCAGTTGCCTGTGCAGAAATTGGAGCGCAGTTGATCTCTCCATTCGTCGGCAGAATCCTTGACTGGTACAAAAAAGATACCGGAATTGATTACACCGCGGAAAACGATCCTGGCGTTCTTTCTGTTACTCGCATCTATAACTACTACAAAAAACACGGACACAAAACTGAAGTTATGGGCGCAAGTTTCCGCAACACCGGTGAAATTCTTGGTCTTGCCGGATGCGACCTTCTTACAATCTCTCCTAATCTCCTCGACGATCTTCGCAACTCCGAAGCGATCGTTGAACAGAAACTCTCAGCAGAAAAAGCTCAGGTTGAAGGCGAAGACAAAATTGTTATGAATGAATCAGTGTTCCGCTGGATGATGAACGAAGAAGCAATGTCTACAGAAAAACTTTCTGAAGGTATTCGCAACTTTGCGAAAGACACTCGTTCACTTGAAACATTCATTCGTGCACAGTTCATGTAAACGTCGATTGTTCAAATAGATCAAAAGGCTTCGGAGAGTATCCGAAGCCTTTTTTATAATAGCAACACAAATGTAAACAACCTAAAACAACATCTACGATTCAGCAATAGCCATTGGCGGAATCGAAATTCGAATCTCTTCAATTCTCTGATGATCCATTTTTGTAATTGTCATGTTCAAACCTTGGAAGTCAAACGTTGTCCCTTCGTCAGGAACATCACCAAATTCATGATAGAACAAACCACCAACAGTACTGTATTCCGCTTCATCAATTTCTAATTTGATGTTGAGACGTTCCTCGAGATCATCGAGTTCCATGTGAGGATCAACGAGATACGTATAAAGATCCACCTGCTGAAGTTCATCGCGTTCGTGTTCATCGTACTCGTCGCGAATCTCCCCTACAATCTCTTCAAGAATATCTTCAAGTGAACAGATGCCCGCTGTTCCACCGTATTCATCTACCACCACGACCAAATGACTCTGATTTGCTTTCATATCAGTCATAAGATCATCCAGTTTTTTATTCAATGGAACGAAATAAGGTTTGATCATGATCGCATTCATATCCCATTCAGAAGGATTGAAATTGCCATTCATCGACGAGATCCAGCGAAGAATATCCTTTGCATAGAGAATTCCGACAACGGTATCAATATTATCAGAATAGATTGGAATACGCGAATGACCTTCTTCGTAGATTGTCCGAAGCACTTCGTTGAACTCCGTATCAACCTTGAGAGCAGTCATGTCAATTCGAGGAACCATGATTTCTCGCACTGTCGTTTCACCAAACTCAAAAATATTGCGAATCATCGCCTGTTCGTCGTGATCAAGCATTTCACCGTGCTCCGAATCGCCAGTGAATCGCTCTTTTTCCTCTTCCGTGAGGAATGAAAACTTTTCATCAAACTTGCGAACATTGAGAATTTTCGTATAAACGAGAGCCATCAAAAATGCTAAGGGCGCAAACAAAAGATTCAGTTTGTACACAACATAGCAGAAACGAAGATACTTTTCACCATCGGTTGTCACCATCGCTTTGGGAATTGTATACGCGGGAAATGAGATTAAAAGAACTGCCACAACGATAGTTAATCCTACCAAATAGGACGATTCAATCACCGGAGACAACAGGAGATAAAGCACAATTGTCAACAGGGAAGATGAAACTGATTTTCCGACGGAAATGACAGCGGTAAAAAAAGGACGATCTTCAAAAATCCGAGCAATTTTTTTTGCAAGGTGACGATCATCTGTTTTTTTGAGTTGCGCCTCAAAATTCACCGCGTACGTAAAGACAACTTTAATACTTGAAAGAATCGCGATATTTACAATAGCAAGGACGGATAAAACAATTTCTATCGTCTCAGGTTCCAAAATTACCCCTTCGGTGAATCGATATCAACGGCAAAATAGAGTTTTTCCACATTTTCCATCTCTTCACGTTCATCATCAGTGAGATGATCGTATCCGAGAAGGTGAACAATTCCATGAGTCATGAGACGGCAAGTCTCTTCTTCGTAGGTAAAGTTGTATTCGTTCGCCTGTTCGCGCATCCGTTCACTACAGATATAGATCTCCCCAAGAAAATCATCATCGTTAAACGGAAACGAAAGAACATCAGTCACATAATCCTTCTCCCGATATTCGCGGTTGAGTTGACAAATCATCTCTTCGTTGCAAAAGATGAGAGAAATCTCCTGATCAGGATCAAGCTCTTCACCTATTGCAATACGAGCGAAAAGTGTCCGAAGTGGCTCTTCGTAACACGGAAGATCACCATAAATCACTAAAGAATCACTGGCAACACTGGTCATAACTATCCCGCAGTTCTTTTGATTTTATCGGATCATGGAGATTCGTCTGAATGGAATCAAACAGTTCACTGCAATTTTTCACCCCAACTTTTTCTAAGCAGGGACTCGATTTTTTGCACGAAACAGCACTCAATACTAGAACTATTAGGAGAAGATTTTTCATATCAATTCTGCCCTAAAAGAAGAGAAATCTCTTCAACGGCACGATCCATAGAAATGAGTTTTTCTTCACCGGTAGCCATAATTTTTACTTTATACTGACCATTCTGTTCCTCTTCACCACCAGTAAAGAGAACCACGCGACTGTTCGCCGCAGAAGCTTGTTTCAACTGTTTTCCCACGTTGATAAGTTTCAGCGGATATTCACAAGAGATTCCAGCGTTGCGCATTTTAGCGGCGCAGGAGATAACTGGTTTCAAATCTTTTTCAAAAGAGACAATAAAGAGATCTGAACGAACTTTTAGAGTTGGAACCAATCCTTTTTCAATCAGCAAATCCGAGAGTACAACATCACCAGCGGCAAAACCGACAGCTGGTGTTTCTGGGCCACCATAGAGCTGAACGAGTTTATTGTAGCGACCACCACCGGCGATTGCGCGCATAGTTCTCGCAGTGTCAAACACTTCGAACACAGTTCCCGTGTAATAGGCAAGTCCGCGAACAATTGAAATGTCAAATTTAGCAAAATCAGATAATCCAAACGCTTCAAAATAACCAAAAAGAGTTTTCAATTCTTCCAGTGATTTCAAATCAGCATTGATCGCTTCAATATCTTCAAGAGATTTGGACGCGAGAATTTTCTGAACCATGGCCGCTTGTTCAGCGTCACCAAGAGTTTCATCAATGAGACGATTAAACTCAGAACGTTCCATTTTCATCATTTTATCGAGAAGCGCATAGAGCAAAGGAAGTTTTTCAGGAGAAATACCCACAGAAAGGAAGAGCTCTTCAAGAAGGTTTCTGCTTGAAATATGAACTGCCACATCACTGCTGGTCAATCCGAGATCGCGCATCGTATCAATCGCCGCAGCAATGAGTTCCGCATCAGCAGAGATATCTTCAACACCGAGAATATCCATATTGAGCTGAAAGAACTCTCTCAAGCGTCCTTTTTGCATTTTTTCATAACGAAACAGTTTAGGAATTGAAAACCATTTCACCGGTTTTTTCATCGCCGGACCTTTTGCCGCAACCATTCGAGCGAGCGACGGAGTCATTTCAGGGCGAAGAGCAAGGCGTCGATTTGCTTTATCTTCAAACACATAGAGCTGGCCTTCGATTTCATTCCCACTTTTTTCGGTGTACAGTTCAAGATGTTCAAACACCGGTGCATCGTATTGCTCAAAGCCATATTTCCGACAACTCTTTTCCCACGATGCAAATACATGTTCCCGAAGAATCATATCTTCTGGGTAGAAATCACGCGTCCCTTTCGGCACAGACCAGTTCATTTTCCACTCCTGTTTTTATCTAAAAAATATGTGCCAAAATAGTTTATGCCCGATTGCTCATGAAAACGATCTACGTTCAAACAAAGTACTCATAATCAGGTACATTCAAACTCTTTCCCACACCACATTGTGTATTTTACTGAGTGAACATTCTTATGGGGAAGCAATGGACTACCGCCAATTTAATCGAAATTATCGACCGAAAAAAGGTCCTCGAATAACTCGCCGTGGGATTAAAGTTTCCCCAAAATTCCACATTGGAAAAATCATTGTATACATGATAATCACTCCATTAATAACATGGTACGCTCACCAAAAATACACAAACCCCTTTTCATTCTACCCCAACATCGCCATTGACTACACAGAATCTGAACCGGCAATTCTTTTTTATGAAACAAGTTTTAAAGATACTACTCATCGCATTCGATGTACTTTTGAACCAATTCAAGCCAAAACCTCAGCCGAAAAAGCTGTGCTCCTCTCCGCCAACACATTTCAAGATAGCTTGAATTATTTCAAAGGTTCAGTATCTGATTCCACAACTACAATTTTATATGGACACAAAAGAATCCTTGTACCATTTGGGTCAATCCCTGATCACGCACCACTTTACCCGACAGACATTCTCATAATCCCAAAGAAATCAATAGAATTTGCGAAAAGTTGGAGAAACTACGCATCACCTCGGCTAACAATTATCTTCGACACCACTGTGCGCACACTTCCTTCAAACTTCGCAACTATTACACCGGGGATTTTACGAGAAATTGTTGATGGCAGATTCAAAACACTGAAACTCAAATAAGAAAAAAATGGTGAACTCTTCCCAAAACAAGTTATGCAGAACCTATTTTTGCACGGTAACAACCATCAACTAAAGGAATTCCCAATGCTGAAACAGGCTGCAATTTCAATGCTCGTCCTTTCAGGATCACTCTATGCCGACCATGTTATCAATCTTTCGATTGGACCAACATGGCCAAAAGTTAACATGAATATGGCCAAAGCAGACGACGGTATTACGGCGTGGAATTTTTCCGGATCATGGGGACGAATATTTGACAAGCGAATTATCGTTGGTGCAAAAGGCGATTTTTCTTGGGAAGTCGAAAAATATCAAGGTGTATTTGACTCCGTAAACACCATCACAAAAGACACTATTTACTCTTCAAGCGATAACATCTATCGCAAAAAAAGAATTTTCATGATTCCCGTGTGCGGATGGGTTGCAATTGATCCAATTCCACAATACCGGTTTCATCCAATCATCAATGTACAAGTTGGCTACAATTCACTAATGTGGTCCGAAAGCAACTATGACGACGGAACAGGTGTTCGCAAAGACGATCAGTTCAAATACTACAATGGCTTCTATTCAAAATTTGGCGTTGACGGTATGTTTGATCTCGGAAAACAGGCTTCGATCTTTGGTGGATTTGCCTATCAGATTTCTCCACTCTACTACCGCGATGGCGACAAACGGACACTGACCTCTTTCAATGCACCAGCGCTTCACTTTGGTGTGAGTTTCCTTTACTAATGAGACTCGTTGTTCAGCGAGTATCTGAATCGTCAGTTTCTGTTGATGGTACAATTGTAGGATCTTCCAAACGGGGGATCCTTATTCTCTTTGGCGCGGGCGAAGGAGATACGAAAGAAAAGGCGTCGTGGCTTGCAGAAAAATGTGCACATATTCGCATCTTTGAAGATGAAACAGGAAAAATGAATCTCTCAACAAAAGAGATCAATGGCGATGCCCTCGTAATCAGTCAATTTACTCTCTATGGAGACTGCTCAAAAGGTAGACGCCCTTCATTTTCCAGTGCAGAACAACCGGATGCGGCAAAAGTACTCTATGAATTCTTCGTAGAAG
>DYSA01000079.1 GCA_020726425.1 Fibrobacter succinogenes
GCGAGGACGCTTGGAACGAGTTCTGGAGTCAACTTTAGGTTTGGAAACCACCTGAATAGCCACATCAAATTTATCCAAAGCCGTGCAGTTACTTTAGAAAATATAGATAGACAAAATTGTTTGATGACATTTCTTCCCTGTCTGAAATTTTTGATAGGCATTTTTTGCTTTGTCGTGCAGGAAATGCCTACCAACGTTCACACTTGTTTCGTTCAAGTTAGCTGTAGTAGCTAGTGGCATGTAGATTGCATAAAATGACCCACGTGGAGGTGTGTATGCTTGATGCATTAATTGGAAAAAGTCGAAAAGCAGAGATTCTCTCGAAGAGTCTCGATGCATTTATGGCTCGTTCACGAGCTATATCATCAAACATTTCGAATGCAACCACACCAGGATACCAAAAACGTGAGGTTGCTTTTGAAGAATCTTTGTCGAAAGCTCTTTCGGGAGGTTTAAAAGGAACTCGCACTGATTCGGGACATCTTCAACTTGGAGGTGGATCGTTGGGGGCTGTAAAACACGAAATCGTTCGTTCGTGGGATCCCACTCAGCCAAGTGGTGTGAACAACGTTGATATTGATCAGGAAATGTCAGATTTAGCAGAGACTCAAATAGCTTATAAGTTTGCTCTGAAACGGCTTTCTGGCCATTATGATAAGATTAACGCAGCTGTCAGTCTGAAACCGATTCAGGGGTAAGGGGTAGAGGATGAGTAGTTTAGATGGAATTTATGGCGGTTTACACATAAGCGCTTCGGGGATGCGGGCGCAACGTGTTCGTCAGAATGTTATTACTTCAAACCTTGCAAATGCTGAAACGACTCGCACAACAGAAGGTGGGCCGTATAAACGTCAGTTTGTTGTGTTTGAGGCTGACGGTACGGAAACACTCTCTGGATCAGGGCGTGAGCGAGGATTAGGTGGTGTCACCACAAAATCAAATCATATGGCAATTCCTGGTGACCGATTTACATTGGAAAATCTTCGCTTGGGAAGTGGGGTTCGCGTTGCAGAAATTAGAAAAGATAGCCGCGAACCGCAATTAGTACATCAGCCAGATCATCCAGATGCCGATGAAAATGGGTACGTAGCAATGCCAAATGTGAATATTGTTGAAGAAATGGCGGATATGATTTCCGCGACTCGTGCGTATGAAGCTAACGTGACTGCTTTTAATGCAACTAAAACGATGCTTCTTGACGCAGTCAACATGTAAAGGGGGAACAGGTGGCTTTAGATTCAATAAATAGTGGAGCATACACAAATCTTCAGAACGTTCTTGAGGCTGCTCGAAAAAGAACGGCTTCACCTGAAATTAAGCAGCCAGAAGTACCTGAAAATCGTGAGCCAGTGAGAGTGCCCAAAAGTGATGGGGGAACGCTCTTCGCACGGTTGTATGGAAATAAAATAGAAACGAAATCGGCTGAACAGCCTCGCCTTGGGGCACGGTTCGACCGATATGCATGAATATATTTTACCAATTAGTTCGGAGTAGAATATGAATAACATTGATGCAATGCGCGCTCTCGGTGGAGTTTCGCCTCTTGAAGGGGTGAAGTCTGCAAAAAAAACAGAGCAGAGCAGTGGTGTTTCATTCAAAGATACCTTAAATGGATTTATGAATGAAGTGAACAGCATGCAAAGCCAAGCTGATGAGTCTATTGAAAAAATGGCCACCGGCGAAATCACGGATCTCCACCAAGTTATGACGAGTGTTGAAGAAGCAAAAACCGCTTTCAATATGATGATGGAGATTCGGAATAAGGTTATGGATGCCTACGACGAAGTGATGAGAATGCGTCTCTAACGTAAGGCTATTCGATGGGTGAGTTTTTTAAGCAGCTGATCGCCCAGCTGAGTTCAATTTGGGAAAAGCTGTCTGTGCAGCAGAGGGTAATTATCTCTGCTCTCGTAGGGTTTATGTTTTTTGGCCTCTTTGCACTGGTTATTTGGTCGGGATCAAATGGTTCTGATGGCAACACCAAGGGTGGCAAAAACGGTTCTGGCATGAAAATGCTATTCAATAAAGTTCCTGTCGAAGAGATGGCTCGAATCACTGAAGAGCTGGATAAAGGATCGCTGAAATACGATCTGCGATCAGACGGAACAGCAATTTATGTAAATTCTGAAGATCTTTATATCGCTAGAATGGCACTTGCCCGCGAAGGACTTCCTGCAAACAAAGGCGTGGGATTTGAACTGTTCGACAAGGTAGATCTCGGTGCAACAGATTTCGAACAAAAGGTTAAAGTGCAACGAGCAATTCAAGGTGAATTGACCCGCACCGTTGAATCCCTAAAAGAGATAGAATCTGCTCGAATACATGTTGTTATGCCCAAGGAATCCATCTTTCTCGAAGAATCTTCACCAGCTAAGGCCTCTATTACACTTAAAGTTCGTTCTGGACAAAAATTGTCCAAAGATCAAATTCGAGGTATTGCTTATCTCGTTTCAAACAGTATTGAAGGCCTTGATCCTGACAATGTTACCATCGTTGATGGAACGGGGAGATTGCTTTCTAATCCCTATAACGACGATGAAACGGCCTTGGCAAGTTCACGAAATATTGAACTTCAGTCAAATGTGGAACAGTTGCTTCAGAAAAAAGTTGAAACACTTTTAGGTGGAATTTTAGGCGCAGGCAAGGCAAGTGTAACCGTTTCTGCAGACCTTAATTTTGATCAAGTTGAGCAGAATCTCGAAAAATTTGATCCTGAAAGTAAAGTTGTTCGCTCTGAAGAACGCGATGAAACGGCGGTCAAAAATGCTCCTGATGGTGATCGGACAAATGAACGTTCACTTGCCAACTATGAAATCAATAAAACCGTTGAAAAGATTATTAAAGAGGTTGGGAATATTCTCCGACTCACCGTATCTGTTGCAGTAAACGGGAAATATACAACTGATGCAGAGGGGAAGAAAGTGTATCAAGAGCGCTCTCCTGAAGAGATTGTAAATCTTGATGCAATAGTAAAAAATGCTGTAGGATATGATCTTGCTCGTGGTGACCGGATTTCTGTAGTGAGTATGCAGTTTGATGATTCACCTGATGAATCATTTGAAGAAGAGGCACGTCAGAAAGAAAAGAACCTGAATATTGAACGGTGGGTTCAGTATATAATTCTTGCTATAATCTTTATATTCCTGATTATTATGGTACGCTCACTTGCAAAATCAATGGTTGAGGCGATGAATCCACCTCTTCCTGAAGTTGAAATTCCGAATATTATTGAAGAGGAAGAGGAGATTGTTCAACTTCCCAAAAATATTGCTCGATCAAATGAACTTTTGGAACGCGTTGAGATCATGACCGAAAATGATCCAAACAACGTGGCAAAAATTATTAAGGATTGGCTTAACGAAGCGCCTACCAAAAAAGAGAAATAATTTCTTTTTTGATCTTTTTAGTCCGGCATAGTAAACTATGTCGGATTTTATCTTAAGGAGATATCGTGCATATAACATACGATGGAGCGAAAGAGGACGGCCCAAACCCAGATGTTTTGGCACTTGCTCGAAATGTTAGTGGGCCTCGAAAAGCTGCAATCGTGATGGTTGCTCTTGGATCGGTTGCTTCTTCTGAAGTATTGAAACATCTCGATGAAAAAGATGTTGAAACGCTGACCACTGAAATTGCTCGATTGGATAGCGTAAGTCCCGAAATACGTGAAGCTGTTCTTGAAGAATTTCATACGCTAAGTTTAGCGTATCAGTATATTTCGCAAGGTGGTGTCGATTTCGCTCGAGAAATATTGGAAGAAGCTCTTGGCGCTCGAAAAGCAAAAGAGATTATGGAACGCGTACAACAACGGATTCGTACAACCGGTTTCAATCTTCTCGAAAATGTAGACCCGAGTCAGCTTGTTAACTTTATGCGCAAAGAACATCCGCAGACGATTTCCCTTCTTCTTGCTCACATGTCCCCTGAAAATGCCGCGCCAATTTTGTCTGAACTTCCGCAAGAGGTTCAAGTTGATGTAGCTTCGCGAATTGCCACCATGGAATCGGTTTCTCCTGATACGCTTAATCTCGTTGAAGAAGTACTTCTTGATCAGATTAAATCACTCTTTGGTGGAGATATTTCAGAAATCGGCGGGGTCAAATCTGTTGCTGAGATTCTCAACTCAGTGGATCGCGCGGCAGAGAAAAATATCATGGAAAATTTGGAGCGCGAAAATCCCGACCTCGCCACAGAGATCAAAAATCTTATGTTCGTATTCGAAGATATTCTTCTTCTCGACGATTCTTCGATGCGCCGTGTACTCAAAGAGGTGGATTCCAAAGAACTTGCCACTGCGCTCAAAGGTGCATCGGAAGAGCTTCAAACCAAATTTATGGGGAACATGTCCAGTCGCGCTGGAGAAATGCTCAAGGACGAAATTTCGTTTATGGGACCTATTCGACTCAAGGATGTGGAAGAGGTTCAGCAGAAAATCGTGGATGTTGTACGGCGGCTTGAAGAAGATGGAGAAATCTTCATCAGTGGTCGTGGTGGTGACGATGATCTTATCGTGTAATCGTATAGGAGAAATCAATGCAGCATAGTGACTCACGAAAAACCTCTGAACTTCTCGAAGAACTGCTTCGTCGTGAAGATCCGGCTCTTGTAGGTGTGAAGAAAATTCTTCGCAAACGTAGTGGTTCTGCGGGAATTGACTCTACTTTTAAAGTTCATCTTCCCGAAGTTTTTAATGCAGGAACACCGGACAAATCAGAAGATAACACAACAATGTTTTCAGATGAAGAGAAGCGCGTTGTGGAGCTCGAAAAAGAACGGCTTGAACTTCAGGATGAGATCGAAGCGCGTGAAGCACTTCAAATGACGGCTGTGCAGGAAGCATACAATGCTGGAGTTGAAGAGGGCCGTCGAGTACAAGCTCAAATTGATAAAGATGAGTATGAAAAGCAACTCGGCGTACTGAGTGATCAGGCAGATGAATCACTGTTGGAGTTAATACAACGGGATATGATGGAACGAGAGACTTGGTTTGCTTCGCTATCAGAGGAGATCATGAAAGTTTCGTTTGCCGTGGGGCGACAGATTGTAAACCGAGAAATCCAGCAAGATCCTGCGATTATTGAACGTGTAGTTCGCCGAGCAGTTTTCTATTTAGCTCAACGCAAGGATGTTGAAGTTCGTGTTAATCCCACAGATTGTGAACGAGTTCGCGAGTTGATTCACGCATTTCAAGAAGGTGGCGAACGTTTCGTAACCGCAGTTGTAACTCCGGATAGTACGATCGCTCAAGGCGGATGTATTATCGAATCTCCCGCAGGAATTGTAGACGCAACTATTGAGCGACAACTTTCTGAAATTGAGTCAGAAGTAGGCCGTATCTGGCGTGAAATGGCTCATGATCCGGAGGAGCTCAGTGGCACGTCCAAATTTTGATCCTATTGTCGAAGCGATCCGCCGTGTTGATCCCATTATGGTTCAGGGAAAAGTTGTCGAAGTCGTGGGTTTGCTTGTTGAATCAACAGGGCCCGCAACCTCTGTGGGCGATGTTTGTATAATTCTCAATCGGATTGGTGTAGAAGTTGGTCGTGCCGAAGTTGTCGGTTTCCGATCTTCGCGAACACTTCTCATGCCTCTTGGTACCGTCGAGGGGATTACCCCGGGATTCACCGTAATCACAACAAAACGACCGCTCATGGTTCCCACTGGCGAAAAACTTCTCGGTCGAATTCTCGATGGTCTTGGGCGCCCAATGGATGGCAAAGGTCCACTTCTCGCCGATGGTGAACGCCCAGTTTTTTCCGAAATTCCCGATCCATTAAGTCGTCGTAGAATCGAAACAATCTTCCAAACGGGAATTCGCACCATTGATGGCATGCTTACGATCGGTGAAGGCCAACGCGTGGGAATATTTGCCGGTTCCGGTGTTGGTAAGTCTGTTCTTCTTGGCATGATGGCAAAAAATTGTCGCGCCGACGTGAATGTCATAGCGTTGGTAGGGGAGCGCGGTCGCGAAGTTCGAGAATTTATCGAACGCGATCTTGGAGAAGAGGGACTTGCACGATCCGTGGTGATCGTCGCGACTTCGGATCAGCCGGCGTTAATTCGACTCAAGGCTTCCATGGTTGCGGCATCTATCGCCGAATCGTTTCGCGATCTTGGAATGAGCGTACTGTTCATGTGTGATTCCGTTACTCGACTTGCAATGGCGCAACGCGAAATTGGATTGACTGTCGGTGAACCTCCTGCAGCAAAAGGGTATACACCTTCTGTATTTGCTATGCTTCCTCAATTTTTAGAACGAGCGGGGAACTCAGATCGCGGATCGATCACGGGGATTTTTACGGTTCTGGTGGAAGGTGGCGACATGGACGAACCGGTGGCGGACGCGGCGCGCGGAATTTTGGACGGACACATTGTCCTCTCTCGCTCACTTGCACATAAAAACCATTTTCCCGCTATTGATGTTCTCCAAAGTATCTCTCGATGTGCGAATGATGTAATATCAGATGCACACAAACAATCTGTTGGTGTTATTCGAGATCTGATGTCACTCTACCACGACAATGAAGATCTTATCACCATTGGTGCGTATGAGATGGGGCGAAATCCACGGGTTGATAGGGCTATTCAACTCCATCAGCCGATCACTGAGTTTCTTTGCCAAGATCGGCAGGAGAGTTCCTCTGTTGAAGAATCAATGACTCGTCTTATTCAATTAGCAGCGCACGGCATGAAACGATGAAACGGTATGTTTTTTCATTGCAAGCTGTTTTGGATCTTCGACTTCGAGATGAAGATAACGCAAAACAGGAGCTTGCTGATAAAGAAGCGGAACTGCGCTCGTACCAGCAGATGATTGACACAATGCAGAGTGGCCTTGCAGATTTTCAAAAAAATGAAAAGGAAGATCGTGGTCATGGGAGATCAGTGCAGGAGTTTCGTCATTCCGTCAGTTGGCGCAATAAACTCAAACTTGATCTCTTGAAAAAAGCTCGAGAAATGCAGGATGTACTTTTCGACATTGATCGCGCTCGACATAAACTGATTGAGTGTACGAAAAAACGGCGTGGTCTTGAAATTCTCAAAGAAAAAGGGCTTGAAAAGTGGCAAAAAGAGCGTGATCGCCGAGATCAGCTTTTTATGGATGAACTTGCCCAGAACGCATTTATTCGCAAGCATCACCATCATGAAGAGTAATCCTTTTATTTCTCTATTCCATACAGTTCTCGATTTCTTCTATCCTCCTTTCTGTTTTGATTGCGGTGGAAAAGTTGAAAATCGTGCATATCTCTGTGAATTTTGCCATTCTCTGATTCATCGCGAACCGGTGCCTCTAAAAGAACAGGCTTCTAATCATCATCTTGACTCTATTTTTTCATGCTACGATTTTGAAATTCCCCTTGTGCGAACTGCCATTCACGCACTGAAGTACAGCGGTATTCCCGGGCCTTCCTGCGAACTACTCGCTCGTCGTCTTCCGGCGATTGAGATCTCTGTGTATGATTATGTGGTTCCCGTTCCTCTTCACTGGCGTCGATTTCTGAAACGAGGATACAATCAGGCGGAAATTCTCGCAAAGGTGCTTGTTCGAGAAGGTAAAGCGCGTGAACTTATTTCTCCACTTCGGAGGAAGCGATTCACCAAGACTCAAACAAAAAAGAGTCGGTGGGAGCGAAAAGGGGCAATGCGAGAAGTGTTTGGAATGAAAAAGAAGTACCCCAATCTTGTCGGTAAAACAGTTCTTATTGTTGATGATGTATGTACTACCGGATCCACGGCGAAAGGTTGTGCACCGTTGCTCAAACACGCTGGGGCGAATCGGGTAGATCTTTTCACCCTTGGAAAAGCCTAACCGATTTTCGCTCAATCAGTTCTTGCAAATATACTCTCGCAATTGTATTATTCTGTGGTTTTACAAACTCTTACAACCGAGGTATTTAATGAATTTAAAAAAGTTATTTGGCAAATGGGATGAACTTCCTGAAATTCCATTCCTTTTTAGTGGTTTGTGGTGCAATGAACTCAATTCAGAAATGACTCTCTTGGTTGATGAAAAGGGGCGCGTTAGTGGGAGTTATTCCGCGGTAAATGGAACGGGAAATCGGACATCTCACGCTGTAACAGGATTTGCGAATGGTGATTTGATTGGATTTACCGTTGACTTTACTCATGGAAATATGATCTGTAGTTGGACGGGCCATGCGGTAAAAGAGTCGGGCAATGATGTGATAAAAACTCAGTGGAATTTGGTAAAGACCCTTGAAGGCGAAGATTTCGCCATTGAAACGTGGGGCGCAACTCACTGTGGATCAAATACCTTTAAACGAGTAGGCTAAAATGAAACACCATAAATATTCTGAATCTCACATCGTCTATGATGAAAAAGGTTCAATTGGTAAACTGGTTGCCGATGCTGAAAAAGCAGATTTTGTTCAGTTATCTTTGGGTGTCAATGCGGAAATTGCCGGTCACGTGCTTGATCAATCGGTGACTTTTTATGTGATTTCTGGGTGTGGAACACTGTTCGTCGATAATAGCGAAATCATTGTGAGCACCAGCGATGTTATCGAAGTAAAATCCGGCGCGAACCGTGGCTGGAAAAACGATGGCGATTCGATAATGGAAATTCTCGCGGTGAAACACAAATAGTGCTCCGTTGCATGATAAGGTTTTCAATATGGGAGAATTTCGGTTCTCCCTTCTTTCGTTATGGAATATCTATCCCGAAAAAACTATTTTACC
>DYSA01000645.1 GCA_020726425.1 Fibrobacter succinogenes
TTCGTTTGGTGATCTGCCATTTTTGTTTCGTGTTCGTTTTATGTGATATGTAAGTTGGGTGTAATAAAAAAGCCTCTCCGACAATGTCGAAGAGGCTAGAATCTGGCCCGAGTGGGTTTTGATTATTTGCGGATACCGAGTTCTGCAATAAGCGTACGGTAAGCTGCAACATCGTTGCTTTTAAGATAGTCAAGAAGACCTTTGCGCTGACCAACCATCATAAGAAGTCCACGACGGGTGTGGTGGTCTTTTTTATTTCCTTTGAGGTGTTCAGTAAGGTTACGGATACGCTCAGTAAGAATTGCTACCTGTACACGAGTGTTTCCTGTATCCTGATCATTTGCGCCAAACTGTTTTACAAGTTCTGCTTTTCTTTCTTTAGTAATAGACATCTATTACTCCTTCACAAAGTAGTTTTTTATCGTTGTTACATCTTGCTCAATTTGAGCTGTAAGGGCCTCTCTGCCGGCGAAGGCAATTTCCTTGCGAATATATTGATGTATCCAGATTCGACACATCTCGCCAACCTCGGGATCTTGTTCTACCAAATCGAGTGAAAAAAACTCGAAATGTATCTCGCGATCGCCGAAAGTGGGACAATCTCCAAAGTAGAGGCACCCTTTCAGTCTAGAGGAGCCAAATTCCACTTCTGCTACATAGACACCAGCGGGGGGAACCGTCTTTTGCGAAGGCGGCGACATGAAATTGAGGGTTGGATACCCTAATTCTGTGCCGAGATGTTTCCCGCGAACCCTTGATGCTATAATCAGATAGGGATGGCCCAGCATGTTCACTGCCTCAGAAATTAGACCCTCGGATAGGTATCTACGAATTTCTGTGGAACCGGCAGTTACGCTGTTTTCTCCATAGAGCTTGATTTTTATGCTCGAAAAATGCTTTTTTTCATCGACAAAAGAAAGGTTTTTTTCTTCAGAATGATCTTTTCTTCCAAATCTGTGGCCTTCGCCGGCAATAAACTCTTTTACATTGAGTTGATTGGCGAGAATATTCTCCACAAAATGATCTTTTTGAAGCACGGCTATATCTTTTGTAAAAGGAATTACGACGAGATAGTCAATGCCAAATGAAGTTAGTAATGTTACTTTTTCGTCGAGTGTTGAAAGCCTTGCAACTGGCTCGTTTTTAATAACTTGTCGAGTGTGAGGTTCGAATGTCACAACTACAGAGTGAGCCCTAAGTTGTTTTGCACGGGAAACGAGTTTTTCAAGAAGAATACGGTGGCCAAGATGTACGCCGTCAAAATTGCCCATTGTTAATACTGTAGGGTGATCAATATGAGTTGTTTCTGTCAACGTAAGAACCTGCACGGCATTCCTCCTCGAATCTTCGGAAAATACATCACGGCAGGTTAGCAAGTTGGTGTTCAGAAATAGCGTTCAGAAATCACGCGGAACTTTTCGTGACATTTTTCAAAGACCTCAACGATTGCTGGATCAAAATGTTCACCTCGTTCAGAAAGGATAAGTTCAACAACTT
>DYSA01000646.1 GCA_020726425.1 Fibrobacter succinogenes
TAACAGGTCTGGAAACCTGTTACGACTGTTTATGCCAAGTTCATTGATTGTAAAGAACCTGAGTAGTTGCAAGAATGTGATGATTTAGTAAATATATTGTGATAAAATGAGAGAATGACGAAACATTCCCGGTGACCGTAACTGCTATGGCATCGAGCTTGCTTCTTTTGTGTCGATTAAACATGGAGGTTTCGTATGAATTCGAAAAGAGTAACACCGGAAACCGATGAACGTGAAATTCCGTTTATGGAAGGTCGCCCAAATCGTGAACGTATTATCAATGATGAAGATCAACTTAATCTAACGATTCTTCTCAATACTGAGACCGATTTCGATACCCTTCTTTCAAAATTGTAGTAATTCTTATATAATCCTCTTCTCATACCCCGTTTCTAGCGGGGATTTTTTTTGTCTTCATTTGTACACAGATCCTTTTTGACAGAGGGATATGCAATTTTGCAAAATGTATATTTCCGCCTGTAATTCACGATCGGAGAACTGCATGTACAGCTATCTCGCTGGAAATTTTGCCGAAGTAGAATCTGAAATTATCGCTGCGTGTCAAAAACACGGGAGAGCGCGTGATTCGGTTCGCTTAATCACGGTGACGAAAACCTATCCATCTGAACTTCTTCAGGCCGTAATTGATCTGGGCCATTTAGAACTCGGTGAAAACCGTCCTCAAGAGATTATGGAAAAATCCCCTGCGCTCAACGGATCACCTCAGTTTCACTTGATCGGTCAGCTTCAAAGCAACAAAGTTCGCAAAGTAATTCCCTTGGTTGAATGGATCCATTCGGTAGATCGTGAATCATTGCTCGATAAGATTGAATCGGTGGCTCAGGAACTCAATAAACCGGTGAATATTCTCATTCAAGTGAATACTTCCGGTGAAGATTCCAAATCGGGATGCACTCCGGAAGAAGCGGTTTCACTCTGTGAAAAGGCTGCTCAGAAACAGTTTGCACGGTTCTGTGGACTCATGACTATTGGCCCCGTCGAAGGTGGCGAAGAGGCAAATCGCAAGAGCTTTACTTTGCTTCGAGAAATTGGCGAACAGGTCAAACATCTCGGAAAAGGCGAACGGTTTGAACTTTCCATGGGGATGAGTGGTGATTTTGTTCAAGCTATTGCCGAAGGATCAACAATGATTCGCGTTGGTTCGAGAATCGTTGGTGCTCGGAGTTATCCATGAGTTTAATCTTGTATAACGTGCTGCACGTATTTGAATTGATTCTTCTCTGTCGAATTGTACTTTCGTGGTTACACAAAGATAATGCTCATGAAATTACTCGGTTTATCTGCAAGGTTGTGGATCCTGTGCTCACTCCTTTGCGAAGAATAATCCCTTCTGGTAACACGGGAATCGACTTTTCACCAGTGGTTCTTTTTATATTGATCGATCTGGTCAAACGGGCACTGTTTAACTCATATTTTTAAAAATCAGGAGGAGTGCAGATGCACATTACCCCACTGGAAATCAGAAAACATCCATT
>DYSA01000647.1 GCA_020726425.1 Fibrobacter succinogenes
ACCCCTGGCAGCACCGGACGGTGAGGTTCAGCCGAACCGGCACGCCCAAAAAACAACGGCGCCACGGTGTAAAACGGTGCGAAAAAGGCTGACCCAATGGCCAGCCTTCTCATTTTTACAATCGGAAAAAATCTTAGAGAGTGATCGTTACGGCTTCCGAAGCGGCGATCGCTTTTGCTTTTGCTTCTTCCACCGATTCGCCGCGAGCGAGGCAGACACCGAGACGACGGCGGCCGGAAACTCCCGGTTTTCCGAAAAGGCGGATCGAAGTGTCCGGTTGTGCAAGAGCGGTTTCGAGATTGCCAAATGCAACCTGAGTCGATGTTCCTTCGACTAAAATCACGCTGGAAGCGCCGGCACCGTGGAACCGAATGTTCGGGATTGGCAGGCCGAGAATTGCGCGGGCGTGAAGAGCAAACTGAGGAAGATCCTGAGTAATCATCGTAACCATTCCCGTGTCGTGAGGACGCGGTGAAACTTCGCTAAAGATTACTTCATCGCCTTTTACAAACATCTCTACACCGAAAATTCCGAATCCGCCAAGGGCATCGGTGATCTTTTTGCCCATATCCTGAGCCGCCGCAAGCGCCACATCGCTCATGCGCTGAGGCTGCCACGATTGACGGTAATCGCCGTCAATCTGAATGTGCCCGATTGGTTCACAAAACGATGTTCCCCCAGCGTGACGAACCGTGAGCATGGTGATTTCGTAGTCGAAATCGACAAATCCTTCGACGATGATTCTGCCCGCACCGGCACGGCCACCTTCTTGTGAATATTTCCACGCGTGATCCATGTCGGCGGCGGTTTTCACCACGGACTGTCCTTTGCCCGAAGAGCTCATGATCGGTTTGATCACGCAGGGCATGCCGATTTTTACAACGGCAGCATCGAACTCTTCGCGCGTTCCCGCAAAGAGATAGCGCGAAGTGGTCAAGCCGAGATCTTCTGCGGCGAGACGACGGATGCCTTCGCGGTTCATGGTCAGTTTTGCCGCTTTAGCCGTGGGAACAACAGTGAATCCTTCGGTTTCAAGATCGATCAGAGTGTCCGTGGCAATCGCTTCGACTTCGGGAACGATAAGATCGGGGCGTTCCAGTTCAACCACGCGGCGAAGTGATTCGCCATCGAGCATTGAAAAGACGTGCGACCGTTGTGCAACCTGCATCGCCGGAGCATTTTCGTAGCTGTCACAAGCAATGACTTCAACGCCAAGGCGAATCAGTTCGATTGCCACCTCTTTGCCCAGTTCACCGGAACCGAGAAGAAGAACTTTTTTTGCTGTTGAAGAGAAAGGAGTTCCAATTGCCGCCATACAAGACCTCATTATCAATGATTTTTTTCGGGGGGTTCCCGTGAACAGAGTGAAAATAGCTTATGCAGGAAATTGATTCAACGATTCCACAAAACTCCGCGGATTTAAATACGACAAAACGACAAAACGACAAAACGACAAAACGACAAAACGACAAAACGACAAAACGACAA
>DYSA01000080.1:0-4244 GCA_020726425.1 Fibrobacter succinogenes
GGAACGAGTGCTGAAGCGAGTTTTTGTCCCCCACTAACACCTGAGTAGTTACCTCGAAATCAACTTCATAATCCACAAATTGTCCAAATCCTCGAACATATCTGTAGATTGTTACGGTTCAATTTCAAAGAGTAAACTCTTTTTTTGAAGGGAGTAATCATAACTCTTTGCAGAATCTATTTTGTGGCGCTTCCGGCGATCCCGGTAAAGCGATGTAATCGTGTATGACTAACCCAAAAGAGAAGGTGCTCACATGGATTCTAATGAAATGCTCAATCGCGTAACGACAGACGACCCGTATGGTTTTAAACTTAAATCAGAAACCCCGGTAAAAATTCTGGTGATCAACTGTGGATCTTCTTCACTGAAGTATACCCTGTATGACACACGTGAAGAAAAACCTGTTGCGGTCGGTCAAGTTGAACGCATTGGTACCGGAACTGAAATGGTTATCGAGTACAAAGCTAACACAACAGAGATCAAAAAGAACCTTCCTGATGGTGACCACAAAGCTGCATTCGATGCAATTATCGTTGAACTTTCAAGCAGCGATCATGGCGTTATCAGCTCTCCCGAAGAGATTGCAGCCGTTGGACATCGTGTTGTTCACGGTGGTGATATTTTCGCGAAATCTGCGGAACTTACAGACGCGGTAATTCATCAAATCGAAAAACTTGCATCGCTTGCTCCGCTTCACAACCCGGTGAATCTCGTTGGAATCTACGAAGCAAAACGGGTATTCCCAAAATCGATTCAGGTTGCGGTATTTGACACGGCATTCCACCAGACAATTCCTGAAGAAGCATTCCTCTATGGGCTTCCGTATGAATACATGACAGAGAAGAAAATTCGTCGATATGGATTCCACGGTACATCTCATAACTACGTTTCGCTTAAAGCAGCAGAGTATTTAAAACGTCCTTATGCTTCACTTAAACAGATCGTTTGCCACCTCGGCAACGGCGGATCTGTTTGTGCGATCAAACACGGTCTTTCTGTTGACACTTCTATGGGACTTACTCCTGCTGAAGGTGTAATTATGGGAACTCGCTGTGGTTCAATCGACCCTGCAGCACTTCTTCACCTCATGGACAGTGAAGGTATGACCTCAAAAGAGGTGAACAACCTGATCAATAAACAGGGTGGACTTCTTGGCCTTTCAGGTATCTCGAATGATATGCGTGATATCGAAAAAGGTATCGAAGCAGGAAACCATCGCGCTATTATGGCGGCAAAAACCTTTGCTTACTCAGTTAAAAAGTATGTAGGATCATACGCTGCCGTTTTGGGTGGAGTGGATGTGCTTATTTTCACTGGCGGAATTGGTCTTTACAATTCATTGACTCGCAAAGAAGTGTGTCATGGCCTCGAAGCTATTGGCATGTACATTTCCAACGATAAATCTGATAAGCTGAATGGATCAAAACAGATCGTAGAGATTAACACCGAAGATTCTCCGGTGAAAATCCTTATCATCTGTACTGACGAAGAGCTCATGATTGCTCGTGATACGCTTCAAATCTTGAAAGAAAAACAGAACTGAAAGTGATTTAATCGGGGGAACCACCAGTTCCCCCGATATTTATGTATGAAAAAGATAATTCTTCTTCTGATAATACTAGCAATGTCTTCATTTGCACAAAGTAGCGACACTGTAAATTACAGTGCCGACAAAGTTATATACAGTCGCAAAGACACGGTTGTCTATCTTATTGGAAACAGTAAGATTACCTACAATGCAATCGTAATGACCGCTGACACGATCGCCTACCATTCCGACAAGCGAATCATGATTGGTGCAGGACACCCATTGATGATCGACGGAACCGACACACTCACTGGTGATTACATCGCATATAATCTCAAAGACAAAACGGGAAAAGTGAAGCAAGGTGTTTTCAACACTGCCGATAACCTTCTCTACGGCGGCGAACGAATCGCTCGCGGAACCGACGAAGCGCTTTACATCGACAATGGAAACTATACGACATCACAAGCTGTTGACTCAATTCACTACTATTTTTATGGCAAAAATATCAAAGTCGTGCCGAACAAGAAACTCTACATCAAACCATTTGTACTCAACATCGAAGATGCGCCCAGTGCGGTTTTTCCACTGTTTATTATTCCCCTTGAAAAAAACCGGCGCAATGGACTTCTGCCAATTCGCTGGGGTGTTGGCATAAACGGAAGCGGAAATGTCGACAACATCGGGTATTATTGGGCACCAAATGATTATATCGATTTTCTCACCGCAGCGAAAGTGGATAACTTTGAAAAATTCTTGATTAAAGGCGAAAGTCGTTATGCGCTCAAGAATCGTCTCAGCGGTTCTCTGTATGGTGATTTTTCCTTGAATGATCAATATCGCGGTGGATCAAATCGCTGGTCATTGCGATTTAATCACAACCAGTACATTCTTCCAGATAATTCACTGACCCTGAAAGGTCGCGGTGATATCGTTTCCGACAAATCGTATCACACTGATTATTCAGAAGACACGACTCAGATTCTCAACCAGGATCTCTCCACCGATGTTTCAATTACCAAACGATTCACCGACATTGGTGGTTACGCGGATCTCGGCTGGAATCGCAACCAGAACCTTCGCCGCGAAACTGTGGAACAAACACTTCCTTCAGTTCGATTCACGTTGAACCAACGACCATTTATTCCTGCAAATCCAGACCAAGAAGAAGATCTCTGGTACAATCGGTTTAGCTGGTCATACACCGCGAAAGCGAATCAGAAAATCAGCACTCGCAACAAAATTGATTCTACCTACGACCGCACTTTCCGTGGATTTTCCCACTCCGTTCCGGTCAGTGCGCCTATTCAGGTACTGGACTTTTTCACCCTCACACCGAGTGTTAATCTCAACCACTCGATCTTTGACGCCTACATGGACACAACCACCCGTTACAATAAGACTGTGCAGGATTCGACGTTCCAAAAAATGAATATTTCTCAAACTCGCAACCTTGATGTAATTGCTCAGTTTGCCAATGGGACCTATGTTCTGTACGACACGCTCTTTCCACCGGAAGTTTCCGACACAACCGTTCGATACAACTTGGAAATCAAAGAGCGAAATGTCGTTATTCAGGACACAACCTACTACGACGATCCTTCGTTTGCGATGAAAAAAGCGAATAATTTCTGGTGGGATGCAGGAGCATCGTTCAGCACGCGACTCTACGGACTATTCCCAATCAAAGTAGGCGCGATCACCGGTATCCGCCATACCTTTACGCCATCGATCAGCTATCGTTTCACGCCGAAAAAAGAACTCGATGTTATTTTCCCTTCCAGTGTTGGGATTTCATCAACTTCGGGAACTGATCAACGTCAGGATCTTTCGTTCTCTATCGGGAACCTTTTCGAAGCGCGTTATACCAAGGACACGAAAGACAAGAAAGCGCAAATTCTTTCAGCCAGTTTAAGTGGTGGGTACAATTTCGAAGCGGAATCAAAAAAGTGGTCAAATTTTAGTCTCTCTTCATCTATACCAAACAGCTACGTTGACCTCTCCTACTCCGGAAGTTACTCTCCTTATAACAGTGACACGGTGATGATTTTTCCTAAACCACTGAACCATTCGCTTCGCGTAAATCCTCGCCTTCCGCAACTGAGTGGTTCGTTTTGGAGTGGAGATTTCTTAACTCTCGAAAAAGTTGCTCATGACTCGTATATGGATGGATTAGCAAAATCGAATAAGACCGGCTGGAGTGCGTCGGTGTCACCGCGATACAATCTTTCACTGAACCGTTCTCGCGTTGAAGATCCATTTGCACAGAGCCGTACTTACAATCTCGGTGGTGGATTCAAATTTGATTTTTCTCATCGCTGGAATGTTCGATGGAATGGTGACTGGTCATTCACCGAGGGAACCTTTATCAATCAGTCAGTGTCTCTCTATGGCGACCTCGAAAGCTGGGAGATGAAATTCGATTGGTACCCGACGGGGATCAATGGCGGCCGTTTCTATTTCCTCGTGAATGTTAAGAAACATCGCGATATCCAGTGGATGAAACGACAGAGTTAAGCAACAAAACGATTATGCGACAATGCGGGCGGTGGTAAAACATCGTCCGTTTCTCGTTCCGGACTTCGGAGCAATATCTCCTCGACGATTCTTGTGGGGCGGGGTGGTTTGTTTTGCTATTGTACTGGATAGTTATACTGCGGTACTGGACTATTCTATATCTGTGCTGAATCATTTTGATCTGATACTGATTCACATA
>DYSA01000080.1:4344-8618 GCA_020726425.1 Fibrobacter succinogenes
GCAATGCGTATAGTACCAACTGCAATGCGTATAGTACCAACTGCAATGCGTATAGCTCAAACTGCATCGCGTATAGCATAAACTGCAACGCGCATAGTATCAACTGCAATGCGTATAGTTTCAACTGCAACGCGCATAGTATCAACTGCAATGCGTATAGTCTCAACTGCAATGCGTATAGTCTCAACTGCAATGTGTATAGTATCAACTGCAATGCGTATAGTATCAACTGCAATGAGCATAGTATCAACCGCATCGCGTATAGCATCAACTGCATCGCGTATAACATCGATGCAGAGGTGCATAGTACCGGTGCAGAGTGTATTTCTTTGGAGTAGATAGATTTGTAACGGGATGGATCAGGACAGTATGGGGATGGATCAGGACAGTATGGTAACGATCCTTTTTTTGCAATTCCAGTTCCGGTAGGTCTGACCCGATGTGGTCTGACTGATGACCAATCCCGTAAATGTGAATCACGAAACACCGGTTTATAGATGTGGCGTGAAATATATGCACAATAACAACACGCCTCAGTGTCCTCGTTGGGAATGCCGTTCTTGTCTATTCAGTATCTTTAGTGAGGCAGAGCCTTAAGTCTGCACTCCGAGGCAAGAGCCTCGGAACGAAAATTCAGTACATTTATCACTCCGGATCAATAAATTGCAACGAATTTCATTCTTCATACGCAATTACCGAATATTCTCCAAACAATTTCCTTTGCGATTCATTCAGAACAATCACGATCATCATTTTTTCCACTTCCGAAAAATCAAGGTCGCCTCGAATTCGCCACTCTCGTTCAGATCTCCATCGATCGGAACGGTGCATGGAATCCCATCGCGCTTTTTCATCATACCGAACCGGAACAGCACCCCTGCTCTCCAAATATTCCCGAGGAAATCCAATTGCGTACGGTTCGAAATTCATGCGATGTTTGCCGATTCTCCAGACAAAATGGGAGTTCATTTGCGAAGGATGATTTTCGGTAAAACAGACCACCGGTTCTCCCCCACCGATCGATACACCTGAACCAAGCAACACTTTTGAAGTGACAATCCGCCGCAATGTTTGCACGGCTGATCGCGGGTAGGTACGGGAATCGATCAACTCACAACAAAATGTTTCCATTGATTCATTGGGCCATGGCTCATCAGACGAACGACTCCAGTGCCAAAGATACTCGTGAGGAAGTTGTGATATTTCTGGTCTGCAAGAGCGGGGGATACTCTTTTGAACCGCCGTAAATCGATAGGATGAACAATCATAGTCATTGTGTAGTTTTGATTGATCCAATTCGGTGAGCAGTTTTGCGATTCGCCCTTTTGATCGACACCAGATGGGAAAAATGTTATCTGCCCGAAAGAGAAGTTCTCGGTCTCGCGATGTTTCAGAATCGACAAAAGTGATCGAGACGATATTCAAGCTAGGAAATTCTTGCTGAATCTGTGCCTCGGAAAAAACATCAGGGACGATAAGTTCCACGGGCACTTTTTTTCGCGAGGCCTGCGCCAATTGGACATTCCACTGCACTGCGCCGAATGATCCCACCAAAATTCCCCCACAATTTGCAATGATTTCAATCGCCTGAATAGCCATCAGAATCGGCAGATCGGAACCGTTCACCCGATGGGGAAGGTGGGAAATGGCAAGGGCAAAACGATTCATCACTCCTCCAGATCTTGATTGTACACGAACTCGTGAGAAAGAATACCGTTCTTCGGGAAAAAGTGCACCAATTCAATCGCGAAATGTGTGGTCTAAACCTATTTTACCGGCGGATTTTCAAGAAGGATTTCGAATGAAAAAAGTGGAACTTCTCGCCCCGGGCGGCGATCCTCTGGCAGTAAAAGCGGCGATTCTTGCGGGTGCAGATGCGGTGTTTCTCGGCGTGGGCGATTTTAATGCGCGCAAACGGGCAGTAAACATTACGCTGGATGATCTCACGGAACTCTGTGCCATTGCCCATGGGCGATCGTGTCGAATCTACCTGACATTCAATACGTTGGCGTTGGAATCGGAGTTCCCAAAACTGATCGAACTCCTTCACAACACAATCGAGTGCGGAATCGACGCGGTGATCCTTCAGGATTTTGGACTGCTCAACGCAATTCACCGTCTCTTCCCGAATCTGGAAATACACGGATCGACTCAGATGACAACCCACAACAGCGGCCAGATTCGATTCCTCGCTCCGCTTGGCGTTTCGCAAATAAATTTTTCCCGCGAACTATCACTGAATGAGATTCGCGATCTCAACACAACCGCCCACGAATGTTCCCTGCTTTCAGAAATCTTTGTACACGGCGCGTTCTGCGTATCCTTTTCCGGTCAGTGCTACTTTTCAAATGTTCTGCACGACAACACGGCGAACCGCGGAGCCTGCGTTCAGCCGTGCCGAAGATCCTACACCACGGAACCGAAATCAATCGGATCAAACACCATTCAGCCACTCAATCTGAAAGACAACTCGCTCTACTCATCGGCACAAGAACTCATCGAAGCGGGATCAGATTCTCTCAAAATCGAAGGTCGAATCAAGGGATTTGAGTACGTCTACTCCACCGTTTCGGCGTGGCGCGAACAGGTCGATCAGATCGAATCGTCGAACCAATCTCACCGCGAAGATCAACGACTCACCGCCGTGTTCAACCGATCGTTCAGCGACAATCTTTTGAAAGGAACACTGGGGAAATCATCATTCACTGCGGACTCCGGCGATGAATCACTCAAGGAAGTGGGAGCTGTTTTCGGGTATCACGCAGACAAAAAAGAGCTCACCGTTCGCCGAGGAACCGTTCTTCCCGTGGGAAGTTCGATTACGATTCGCACCACTCGCGGCGACTTTATCTGCACCGGAACAATCAAGGCGAATCTCGGAAGTGATCGCTACAGTTTTGCGATTCAACATCTTCTCAAGGGAAAAATCGAATCGGGTCAGGTGATTTTCGCGCAACCATTCCTCACGGACGGAGAAATTCTCAAGAAAAAACTCGAAGCAATGGTGGGCGGTGAAACAAAAATTCCTCTTGCCATGACGATTCGCGGATCCGTGGGCACATCGTTGGAACTTACGGTGGAATCCCTCGGAAAATCGATCACCGCACAATCTGAACAGATTCTTGAACTCGCTTCTAACCGCGCTACCGATATCGCCACGGTGAAAGAACGACTGGGGAAACTGGGAGAAACGCCGTTCTATCTCGCTTCGTGCGACTGTTCAAATCTGGCGGAGAACCTATTTATTCCCCTAAAAATTCTCAATGAACTGCGCCGAGAATGCGTTGAACAGATCGTTCCAGAAACCAAAACTGCGCCAACCATTTTTCAGATCGAACCAGCACAACCGGTGCTCAAACAGAGATTATCCGTGGTGATTCGGGATGAAAAAACGCTGGAACTGCTCCCGCGCGATGGATCGATTCAGATCTGCTATCAGGTGTCGCCGGAGTTTAACATGGATGAGATGGCGATTCTTTTCAACATGAACTGCGATCTTGTGCCGTGGTTTTCGCCGATTCTCATTGGCGATCAGTTTGAACAGATTGAACAACTTCTGGAACTGATTTTCCCTAAATTGATTGTCACGGAAAATCTTGGTGTCGCTGAAATTGCCCGTCGCCGAAAAATCAACTGGATCGCCGGACAACATCTCAACGCAAGCAACGGTTTTGCTCTGGAGATGTTCCGCGACAATGGTGCGGTAGGATCGTTTTTGGAAAATGAACTGAGTCTTTCACAGATCGAATCAACCACGATCCCTCAAGGGATTTCACTGTGGGGATCGCTTCTCGCACCGGTTCTTTTTATGAACAGCCGACACTGCCTCGTGAGAAATATCAGTGATTGTGGCAAAGAGTTCATGGATGAATCGTGCATTCCCAACTGCGGACGATCAGCGATTATTTACGACTCCACAAACAAACCGATCGTGTCAGTGAAAAATCGCGGCGAATACAACGCGCTCTACTCGGGAAAAATGCGATGGTTCCCGGAACTCATGGGCCATCCAAAATTTGAAAACCTTCTCCTAGATCTTCGCGCGCCCCACAAATCCCTGATCCCTGCCATGGAGATCGATCAACTTATTGCTCTTGCGCAGGAGTCTATCAATGGAAATCAATCGGCGAAAGATCAGCTCAATCGAACTTTCCGATCAAATTCGGCACCTCTTCCTAAGGGAATGGAAGGGTAATCTGAAACTCTCATTTTGAATGTAACTCATTTTGAACAGAACTATCAAACGAGTGGTGGAATAGTTCCACGGGAAAAAT
>DYSA01000648.1 GCA_020726425.1 Fibrobacter succinogenes
TAGTGAAGTCAATTATTGTAAGAGAGATGCACTTTTGGCTCTATAGCTTTTCTATCTCTTCTCGTGACAGTCCCGTGGCTTGACAGATTTTGTCAATGGAAACATCAAGCGCCAAGAGGTTTTTCGCCGTTTCGGTCTTCCCCTCCATGATTCCTTCGATCTTACCATCATCGAAAGCGGTATCGATTGAATTTTTCAGATCGCGATACTCTTTCAGACTCTCTTCGTACTCGAGGTACTCTTTTTCATCAAACTGAGCGATTTCTGCCTCCTCGAATAGTTGTTTGAATACCAGTTCTTGCAGTTGAGTTGGTCGATTTGTCAGATTGTGAAGGTTTTTCAGAATAAAAAGCCATTTGTCAAAATGAGTTTCTAGTTCTGTTTCACTCTTAGAGAACTTGGGCATTTCAAGATAGATGTAGGTCAGTTTGTTGTAGAACACTTTACCGGTTTTAATATTCACCATTTTTACTTCATGATGGAACACTTCGGTGTCATTTTTGTCTTCATCAAACACAAAATCAAGAATTCCAATTGTATAGATCGCTTTCAGTTCAAAATTCCAGTCGCCTCGTTCTGCCTGCTGCTGAATGGGAAACGTTGAGTAGTAGATACTTCGATCTTTGAAATAGTTTTGTTTCGCTTTTTGAAGTTCAACGATAAACTTTTCGCCGGACTCGTTTTCACAGTAGATATCATAGATTGCTTTGCGATCAGACCGACTTCGCCCCAGTTGTTCTGTGGATAGAAAGGAGAGATCGGTAATTATTCCCGCTTCTTTACCTAGGAGTTCGTTGAGAAAATCAATGAGAAGTAATTTATTTAACTCTGTTCCAAATAGCTTTTTAAACCCAAAGTCGGTAAAGAGATTTATATACTTTTCTTTGAGCGTTCCCATGAGTAAAGCCTTTCAATAAATTAGCAGTGTTAACGATAACGAAAATACTATCTGCCAGAAAATGATTCCAAGTGAAGAGTATTCCTGATGCTTTTGTCAATTTCCCCACAGTGCACTATTTCCATCAACAACTCTATTCACTCTTTCGGCCATTAATTCTCCTTGATCTGCCGTTTCACATACCGTTCGAGATCGCCGACAAAAGAGGGCATGACGATTTTCATCAACGTTTCAATTAACCAGATGGGCATCTCTTTGTTTACTCCAGCCCATGCGAAAATTCCGATGCGGCACTGAGAATCATTGAGGCGAATAAGCGTGCCCTGAACATTCATTTTCTTGACATGATACTGAATGACCCCGTGATTTCTTTTGAGATAGCGATAAAACAGACCATCAGAAACAGGAATTACTTCACAAAAAACAGAGGAGTTGGGCTTATAATCGAGTTTGTTCAACACACCGAGCCCCCACCCGCGAATAAAAGAATATTTCGCTTCGGCATAATAGATCACCGAATTGTCGTGATAGAACGATCCACCGGAAATTTTCTGCATACAGGTTATGCTTTTGAAAATCTTAG
>DYSA01000649.1 GCA_020726425.1 Fibrobacter succinogenes
TATATCTCACCTCGGACACGGCACGCCGTGTCCCTACCGAAATTACAACTCGTTCCAAGGCTCTGCCTCAATTAATCGAGGCGGAGCCTCGCATCTGTATTCCCCGCTGGGAACGAGAGCTGGAGCGAAACAACAAATCACCAATTCTTGCCCAGCCTCAAGACGCGGGGAACGAGTGAACTATCGTTATTCCGAATCTTTTGAACTGTTTTTTTCCACTGAAACAGAGGTGATACGGTTCTTTTCAACGGTAAGAATTGCGTAGCGACACCAGTCATCAGAAATAGAATCGTTCATCTCCGGAACATGGCCGAAAAGACCGGATACATACCCTCCCACGGAATCAAACTCTGCCGATTCTACCGGAACGCCGATTGTCTCGGCCATTTCCGCAAGTTTCATTCCACCATCAACGGTGAAATGGGTATCGTCAATCTGTTCAATTGGGGCTTTTTCGACTTCGTCATACTCGTCATCGATATTTCCGACGATTCGTTCGATCAGATCTTCCATAGTAATGATTCCCGCCGTTCCACCGTGTTCATCAACCACGATAGACATGTGTGTGCGATGCTCTTTCATCTCTGCGAACACCGAGGCGACACTTTTCTTTTCGAACACGTAGTACGGTTCGCGAAGATAGCTCGCGAGAACAAATGTTTCCGGTGATAAATCAGCGAAAATCAGATCTTTCACGTAGAGAACGCCGATGATGGAGTCCATATTATCGCGATATACCGGAATTCTCGAGAGATGAGTTTCTTGAATCACCGCTTTTAATTGATCAAAGGGGACGGTTTCAGGAACACCAATAACATCAACTCGCTGAATCATGAGGTGGCGGGCCTGAAGATCACCAAAGGCGAACACGTTGAATATCATGTTCTTCTCTTCGCTCTCCAAAACACCTTCTTCTTCGGAAACACCCACCATTGTTTTGAGAACCTCTTCCGTAATGAATGGTTCCGCTGGAATAGAATTTCCCCCTAGAAGACGAATTATAAGGCCGGAAATCATACTGAAAAAGGAAACAAATGGTTTGAGAATAACCAAAAGGATATGAATTGGTTTTGCGACAATAAGTGAAAATTGTTCGGAATTCATTTTCGCAAATGATTTCGGGGTGATTTCTCCAAAGATAAGCACGAGAACGGTCATAACTCCCGTGGCGACTGCAACACCAAGGTCGCCGGGGAAAATTTTTGTCGCTATTGAAGTGGCTAAGGCTGCCCCTCCGATATTTACAATGTTGTTTCCAATGAGAATTCCGCCGAGAAGACGGTTTGGTTCAGCGAGTAGACGTTCCAGAAGAAGAGCGCCGTGAATCTCTTTTTCAACGAGATGGCGCAGCCGAATCTTGCTGATTGCCATAAGAGCTGTTTCGGAGGCGGAAAAAAAGGCCGAAAGTATGAGACATAGTACAAGTAGAATTAATTCCCAGAGTTCAATCTGTTCCAAGACCTATCCTTTTAAAATTTT
>DYSA01000650.1 GCA_020726425.1 Fibrobacter succinogenes
TTGGGGTAAATGGATGATTCTTGGGGTAAATGGACGATTCCATGGGGTAACTGGATGATTCCTTGGGGTAACTGGACGATTCTTGGGGTAAATATGTTTCGATTTGTTTCTTATTTTGGCGATAAGCTTTTTGCTGCACTATTTTACAGATAACTGATAATTCAGGTGATATATAAATCTTATTTTCGTACCTATTTCAAAAAAGGAGTAGTAATGGCAAACGCGAATTTTTCGCTTGATGAAAAAATGGATTCTGTTGAGACGCTTTCACGGGGGGCTATGAGCCCGGAAGTTTTAGCGGTAATGAGCTATTTTGGATATGGTGAACCTCAGGTAAAACCAATAGAATCGCTCGTTTCGTTGGCGCGTAAGAAAATGAGTCACTACGATGTCGAGTACGCTGAAAAACTAAAATCAACCGATGAAGCTTCGAATATTCGCGCTGATTTCAAAGCGCGTTTTTCACAGCGGTTTTCGTTTTGTAAAATCGCATTCACCAATGACACTTTTGTTACTGATGCACTTCTTTTGAACGAAGCAGTGAAAAAAACCGATACGGGAATGCGCGAACAGGGTGAGCGGTTTTACACGACACTTATGGCAAATGCAAAATGGATCGAATCACTGGCTCAGTTTTCGATAACTGCGGAGCATCTTCGGGAAGATATTGAAGTTTTAGCACAACTTAAAATTGCGGAGTCGAGTCAGTTACTGGAGAGCGAAGAAGCAAAAGCGGCGATTGTCGATCGCGATGCTACCCTTGATCAGCTTTTTGATTGGTCTAGTCGCTACAAAAAAGTAGCAAAATTGGCGCTGAAAGGCGATAAAAAACTTTTGGGAATGCTCGGTCTGTAACAGGAGACTTTTCCAAATCGATTGGCGAATCATCACGGGGTGGTTCGCCTTTTTTATACTCTTTTTGGCGGTGTATTTTCGATTGTTGGCTATACGGTTCGAGAGTTGAAATGATACTTTTGCGGCGGACACGGGGAACGCAATCGGTGGGCGTGTTCGCGTGAGTGATGCGTCGGGGCCGATAGGCGTGCGGTATTTCCGCACCGAGCGCAGCGAAGCCCAGAGCAAGCACGACGGTGAGGTTCAGCCGAACCGGCACGCCCAAAAAACAGCGGTGCCATCGACGAGAGCCTTGGAACGAGATCGGGTTGTTACGTACTTTTTGAGGGTGCGGTTTTGAATGAATCGAGGCAGAGCCTCGGGGGAGGCATTCCAAGGCAGAGCCTTGGAACGAGATCGGGTTGTTACGTACTTTTTGAGGGTGCGGTTTTGAATGAATCGAGGCAGAGCCTCGGGGGCAATGCTGTAGCACTTATTTGATCCGACCATGTTTCCACGGATTAAAATCCGAGGCTAATAACAAATTTGATCCTACCGGATCAGATTCGAGTCCATCCGGAGGATGTAATTCAATATTAGACAGTCGATTCATCGACTGTAATCAATAAGCGCTACAGCATTG
>DYSA01000651.1 GCA_020726425.1 Fibrobacter succinogenes
GGCAGAGCCTCGTCAGAAGCATTCCAAGGCCGGAGCCTCGGAACGAGTTGAAAGAGCGTCGAATTGAATCCAAAAAGGTAAACAGTGAACGAAAATCAAACCGTCGTCGAATTGACTTTTAATAGTTTGATTTATTCGTTGCAAATTGTTTACTACTGAAATAATAAAAGGAGATACAGATGGTTACAAAAGGTATCGGTGAATTGTTCACCATTTCCAAAGGCGATGTTACTGCAGTAATCGATTCATTTGGAGCAAAAGTATTGTCAATCAATGTGGCGGGTCGAGAAATTTTGTTTTACGATGAAAACGATATTGGCCACAGTGGAATCCCTCTCTGTTTTCCTGCATTTGGTCCCTTAAAACAGGGCAAGTTAATTGTTGATGGTGTTCCGTATCCTATGAATCAACATGGCTTTATTCGTGATTCTCAGTTTGAAATTGATCGCGAAGATGATTCTCTGACCTGTACGTTCTGTTCAAATGAAGAAACGTTGAAGCGGTATCCTTTTGCATTTGAATTGACAGTCTACTACGAAATAATCGACGATGGTCTTTCGATGAGATTTATCATGGAAAATGAGAGTGACCGCGACCTTTTGATCGCCCCGGGGGTACATCCCTATTTCGCTGTTGCGGATCGGGAAAAAATCACGATTACTTCTGGTGCGGAGTTTGGAAATGACAACTCTGCTGGCTATGCGGAAAAATCCGTGGAAGAGTCTGGTGTATTTGAAGTTGTGCAGTCGACTGAATCTGGCCTTCGGGAACTTCGGATCGTTGGATCGCCAGATATTCATTTGATTGACCACGATTTGGACACCACGTTGATCAGTACCGGACACGATTTTGGTATCGCAATGACCGCCGATTCTGCGGTGTTCGATCGCATGACCGTGTGGCGTAAAAATGAGACATTCCCGTATATTTGCGTCGAACCAGCCTGTGCCCAGAACGCGATCAACACAAATCCCATTGGCATACCTGTGGGAAAATCGCTGGATACCACGGTGACGATTATTTTGAATCGATAGATATTTCTTATGTCGGTGATGATTCTCATTGCCGGCTTTTTTCTCAAAAAAGAGACACTGTTTTAAGGTAAAACTGTGCAAATCTTCGATATTTCTTTGAAACTTCGTGGTTTTTGAGAAATTTCATTGCATTTCGCTTTGAAATTTTTGTAGTAACTACTCAGGTGTTAGCGGGGGACAAAAACTCGCTTCAGCACTCGTTCCCAGTGTCCACGCTGGGAATGCCGGCCTGAGGCTCCGCCTCACGTACTCGAGGCAGAGCCTCGTCAGAAGCATTCCAAGGCCGGAGCCTCGGAACGAGTTGAAACTGTGCAAATCTTCGATATTTCTTTGAAACTTCGTGGTTTTTGAGAAATTTCATTGCATTTCGCTTTGAAATTTTTGTAGTAACTACTCAGGTGTTAGCGGGGGACAAAAACTCGCTTCAGCACTCGTTCC
>DYSA01000652.1 GCA_020726425.1 Fibrobacter succinogenes
GAATTGCCCGTTCCCTGTTTTTGTCATCTAGCGCAATACGAAGAAGTAACTGTTTATGCGGGAACACAGTGGTAATTTTTTGCGGAACTGGAAGTGGCGATTCGGTTTGGTCGGGACAGTTTTCGCTCGTTCCGGTTTCAAGGTAGAGAACCGCCCACGATTTCACTTGTTCTTGACAACCAAGCTTTTCTGCGAATTTCATCACGATAGAAAAGTTCTTTGCCGAAGGATCAGCCAAAAAACAATCGCGATAGATACGGAAAGCAGCGTGCAAATCTTTGCGCGTTGCGCGACTTTCTGCAAAGCGAGTTCGGAATGAGTACGCTTTCCATGATCGCTCGCGTTCAGATTTGAGAATCAACGGTATGAGGTATGATTCAAAAAGATCAAACTGTTCCTGTTGTTCAGTTTTGTCGAGATACAAGTCTGTTATGTCGTATTTTTCGAGGTTCTTTTGTAGAAAGGGGATCACCTCTTTTTCGCGTCCCGCATTTTCCAGCGCGACAACTGCTTTTTCAATTGCTTTACCCGCTCGATACTCCCCTGCAATAGAATCGATTCTCTCCATTGAAATATCTGCCCATTCTGACCATTCGGAAGTAGACAATGAATCGCCGACATTTACACTAATCTCATCAAAAACACCGTACTCGTCCATCTCTTCCCAGCTATTGAGTTGATTCATTTTTTCGACGGCCGTGAGATTTGATTTCATCACCGATTCGATCAGCGGCTCAACAATGACATCGAGATCCATGTGTGCGCAATCATTGTAATGATCGTTTTCTACATACTGGTTCATAAAAGTAAGCAGCTCTATTTCCAGAGAGAATAGTTCTGTGAAAGCTTTCAATTCCGTAAGTTTTGAAATACACCGACCAATTCCGGCGAGATTCGTTTCATTTCTTTCGGTACCACTCCATTCACGATACCCGTTGTACCCGTATGAATCGTAGGACTCGGTTGCATTCATGAGCCTTCGGATTTCCCCAACAACTTGATTTGGCCCAGAACTTTCTGCGCGAATCTGATTGTTCAAGTGAGTTGACACGATATCGAATTGGTCGGCTAGGGAAATTATCAACTGTTTGAGTGACTCTTTCGGTTGTTTAGAAAGCCATTTTTCAAGGGAGATCTCTTTCGCTTTGGGAGCAGGTTTAGCTTTTACGGGCGGACGTTCGTCTTCGCATTCATCGTCATCGTACTCTTCCCAATCCTCATCGAATTCATAGTCTTCATTTTCATCGAGTTCACCACTCTGTTTAATCAGTTCGAATCGTATGTCCTCTACCACAACAGTGACATTTTTCTTTAGATTGAGATAGGAATAGAGCAGTGCCGCTCCGTGTTTGCAATACGTACTATATGGGCAGGTACATTGAGAGTAGATCGTGCCATCTTCAGTGAGCCCAACTTCGGTTGAATATGGTTCATACTCTGATCCTTGCACCGAAGCGAGTAA
>DYSA01000653.1 GCA_020726425.1 Fibrobacter succinogenes
CGGCATTCCAAGCGAGGACGCTTGGAACGAGTGCTGGAAGAGAACTTTTGTTTAGAAAGCCACCTGAATAGTTACCATTTGCGAATGAGAAAACCGGAAAAAAGATACAGAGAAGTGTAAGAATGTATCGGGTCACCGTTGAGTCTCCATTTTTAGTGCGAGCCCGGAGGCTCAGGTTGTGCGTAACAGGTCTGGAGACCAGTTACGAGCGAATTTGTTACTCTATTTCCCTGCAATTCTCGTGATTGCCATTCTCGTCGCTGAGTCGATTGCCGCCATGAGCGAACTTTCTGAAGCGATTCCCTTGCCCACGATATCGAACGCGGTTCCGTGACCCACGGAGGTTCGGATCATAGGCAGACCGATGGTTATGTTTACCCCTTTTTCAAAATCTTTTGACTTGACCGCCACAAATCCATGGTCGTGAAGCATCGCCACAACTCCGTCGTACTGACCTTTGAACGCACTCATGAATACCGTGTCCGGCGGGAACGGTCCGGTGACGTTCATCCCGCGAGCCTGAGCCGCTTCGATGGCTGGGACAACGTGGTGAATCTCTTCATCGCCGAATAGTCCGTTCTCTCCGGCGTGAGGATTCACTCCGCCCACGGCGATTCGCGGATTTTCAAAGCCAAGTGCTTTCAGAGCATCGTAGAGAAGGTTGATATTGGCGGTTACGCGATCCGCCGTGATCTGTTCGAGCGCCCGACGGAGCGAACAGTGAGTGGTCACGTGAACAATCGAAACATCTTCGAGGGTGAACATCATGGAGAAATCTTTCACGCCGCACTGTTCTGCGTAGATTTCAGTGTGGCCGGGGTATTTGAATCCCGCCTTGTGAAGTGCTTCTTTGTTAATCGGGCAGGTAACCACGCCATCGATTTTGTTTGCCAGAGCCAGTTTGATCGAAAGTTCGATATAGGAGTAGGCGAGTGCTCCCGCTTCGGCAGAAACGACACCCGGTTCGATATGAACAACCGGCGTTGTTTCGATGACGTTGATTTTGTTTGCTTGGTAGTGATCGGGCGAAGGGATCACTACGATTTCAGCGCAATCAATGGAGAGTTGCATTGCGGTATCGCGAAGAACCTTTGCATCGCCGATGACAATCAGTTTCTGGGGAGAATTTTCGCTGTAGTGAGAGAATCCTTTGAGTACTACTTCCGGGCCGATTCCTGCAGGATCGCCCATTGTAATTGCTATAATTGGTTTTCTATTCATATTGTTACCTCATAGGGTAAGGTCGGTATTTTCGTTGTGTCGAAAATAGTCTATTCCACACCTTTTTTGAACCAGTATCTTCGTTCCTTTGATTTCAATGTTCAGTTGTGTTCCATTTGATTTGTAAAATTCTGAGCTATACAGATAAAAAATAGCCCGTGAAACCAACCGATCAGTGATTTCTGGTTCGTCATCAATTATTTTGCGCCCTGTTGATTTAGGTGGTTTTCCATTGATAT
>DYSA01000654.1 GCA_020726425.1 Fibrobacter succinogenes
GACCGTTCATGATCGCTGCCATGGTAAGTTCTGCAACACCAGCCTGAAGGAACGCGCCTTTGAAATTACCGCGAACCAGTTCAGAAGAACGGTCGAGGAATTTCCCCGTGTTGTCCGAGTTAGAAAGGTCAGCCGAAGAAACGATTACCGTTTTGAACGCATCAGCAAAGTGAGCGAGAACCAATCCGCCCGTTGCACGAGTTGCGCCATTGTCGCCGATATTGATTCCCTGCCAGTCGATTTCAACTTCAGTTTCGCCAGCGAGCATTGACTTGAGAGTCGCCGCAGCTTCAGGATTTGCTTTTTCCCATTCAGCGCGAACTGCTTTGAGTTCTTTTGCCTGAGCAGTTTTCTTCGCGAGAACTTCTGCGTAGAAAGCAGCAACTTCAGGGAAAACCGCAAACGGTTCAGAAGGATTCCCGCCGAGATTTTCGATTGTTTTCGCCATGTCAGCGCCGGCAGCAGTCATTGGCTGACCGTGAGTTGACACCTGTTTTTCGAATGATCCACCATCTTTAGCGATCGCGCCTTTACCCATGATTGTTTTACCAATAATGAGCGTTGGTTTTTCAGTCTGAGCATTTGCACGAGTAAGTGCTCCGCGAATCGCATCGACATCGTTACCATCGATAGTTTCCACGTTCCAACCCCAGCTGCGATATTTCGCTTCCGTGTCTTCGGTGATCGTATGGTCGGTGGTATGAGAAAGCTGAATATCATTAGAGTCGAAGAACATAATAAAGTTTGCGAGACCGAGGTGACCAGCGATACGGCCCACACCCTGAGAGATCTCTTCCTGCATTCCACCATCAGAGATGAACGCATAGGTTTTGTGAGCTGACCATTCACCGAAACGATCGGCGTAGTAGCGTTCACCGATTGCCGAACCGAGTCCCATAGCGTGACCGATTCCGAGTGGGCCGGAACTGTTTTCGATTCCGCGAACCAAGTCAAGTTCAGGGTGACCGTGTGTAGGTGATCCCCACTGACGGAAATTCTGAATCTCTTCGGTGGTGAACTTCCCGATCAGGTGAAGCTGCGCGTACAACATAGGAGACATGTGGCCCGGATCGAGGAAAAACCGGTCACGCTGTGCCCAGTTCATATCGGTTGGGTCAAAGCGAAGGAATTCAGAGTAGAGTACATTGATAAAATCTGCACCGCCCATGGCACCACCAGGGTGTCCAGATTTTGCTTTTTCAACCATAGAAGCCGCGAGAATACGAAGATTATCTGCAGCCATTTCAATCACTCTGTTTGCCATTATCTCTCCCATAACAGTCAAGTTTAAAATCTTTCGCGACAATATACAAAATGGTTGCCCGTTTCCGCCCTCGCTTTTTCCCCTTTTTTTGGTTACGAACCTCACTTTTTTAACAGACTTCTCGCACTTGATTACAATTCAATCAGCTCGCTCATTCGCAATCAAAATGCGCAAGAACCGCACCGTTTTTCGTT
>DYSA01000081.1 GCA_020726425.1 Fibrobacter succinogenes
AAAAAAGGAGCCGAAAATCAGCTCCCCATGTTTCAATGATAGTGTCAAACTCTTAGTAATTTATACCAAGCAACCGTTCATCGATTTGAAAACCATCAATAAACACAATCGAATCAATCGCATTTGCAGACGTATCACAAGGAAATGTCAGGAACTCATCAACCATCAAATCGGCAATAACATCAGCGTCAAAAGTAATCGTCGGAACCCCGCTGAGAACAGCTGGATACCAGTTCATAGTTGCCCCATCAGCCACGTGAATCGCTCCGACAAATGGATCAAACGGAGCCAACGAACCACCCATATCCAACCGTCCACCAGTGGCGGTATAAATATACCCACGAGCTGTTGTCCAGTGTCCAATATTGGCCAATGTACCGCCTGATTGCGCAAAAAGCACAAGGCTCGCAGTTGCACTGGTGCGAAACATATCTCCATTACCATCAGCTTGAAGTGTTTTTGTATTTCGAACAATAAAGATTATTTTTTGGGTAAAGATGTCATTCGTTGGCCCCTCGGTAGCAATACACTGCTGATCAACACTCACAACCGCATACCCATTCCACAACTTCCCATTTGCATTTGCGTATGCCCAAATATTGTTCGCCATCTTTCCATCAACTTCATTCCACGCCGGTGCGTAGACCCATGGTGAAGGAAGAATACTGGAACCACCCCCTAAACCGGAGTTCCTCAGTGAATTCCAACTCAAAATTTTGGCTACTGGTATCACCGAAGGATCAAGTAAAGGCATACACTCTATTTTCGAAATACTGAGACTATCCCTAATATCTTGTGCATTTGCCCCTGTTAGCCCCGTTTGAACTTCAGTAAAATTAACCCATCCAGGGTTCGGGGATCCTGAATTAAATGCCGTTGTCACTATAACATCATGATTGTGCGCATCCAATGCAATCGCTCCAGTAAAATTGGCATTCGCATATATATCACCGTAGAAATCCATCGTGTTATTTGAACCAGTCATAGCGACACGTGGATCAAAGCCAGACTCCTTCATCAGATAAAAATGAGTGTTCCCATCGGCGTGTACCTCCGTACCAAAATATGCAATCGTATCAAAGGTATATGTGCCTCTCCACATTTGGAAACTGTTCTCCACAGATGTTCGAAAAAGTTGGCGGAAACGGCTTCCGCTTGCCAATAAATCGAAATCGACATCGCCAGATATACGGGTTTTTCCATTTACATCGATCGGCCCATACATATTGAAATTAACATCACCAATGTAC
This sequence comes from Fibrobacter succinogenes, assembly GCA_020726425.1. Taxonomy (GTDB): domain Bacteria; phylum Fibrobacterota; class Chitinivibrionia; order Chitinivibrionales; family Chitinivibrionaceae; genus JAIFMU01. The sequence goes on from DYSA01000081.1 coordinate 1,251, forward strand.
AAAGCAAAGTCTTGCGGTATAGATTGATCCGTTTTAACTTCAATATTTCCCAGTTCATAAACAGCGTGCATGGTTGCTCGGCTATTCCCCGAGCGACCCTCGCAGACTAAATGCATGGTAAAGTTCGAAGAGTCAATCCCAACCGCCTGCACTCGGTACGAGGAATTATTCCCCATATCTTCAAAGTTTGCTCCGTCTCCAACCACCCACCAGTTCGGGAATGTGTCCACAACCATGTTGTACACAACTTGAACAATAGAATCGGGCAATTGATTGACGATGCGCTCAAATTTCTGAAGTCCCGCCTTCGCAGCTACGCGGGCCCGACTCGCTTGGTAGTAATCAGTTCCCCCAATAACATCGTGTTGTGCCATTTTGATCAGTGCAGTTCCGATAAATCCGACAACCAACAACGCCGCAATGGTATAGACCGTGGCGTTCCCACGTCGTTTTGATTTTGTGCTACAGTTTTCCATTGTTGACCACCTCTACAATTTCCATATATCGGCGACGCAGAAACCGCGTATCCGAGGATGGAGGGGTAAATGTTACGTTCCCAATTGTGTAACTTGTGGCAGGTGTACCGCTCACTTCGCGGTCTGTTCTAATGAGAAGTTCAAGCTGTATTGCCACTATCTGATGACGAGTCCCGCTTGGATCATCGAGCCAGTTCACCCCATCGGTACTAAAACGACACTGAAAAGCTTCAATATTTTTTGAAAGCGCAAGCGTATCCCCAGCAATCCAATTTCCCACAACGGTAGAATCATATTCCCGAGTTATTCGCCAAAGAATTCTATTTGAGTCGAGCGTATACTGCGCTCGAATCACCTTATCCAAAGCTCCGGAAGGGAGTAATTCAGCTTTGAAAATTTCAAGAGTGTCGTTTGGGTCACCGGGTGTAAATAGAAAAGAAGCGGCAGAATCAACGGGGGGAGAAACGGTAACTTTCGTCCCCGTCCATGTCCCATTTAATCGTCTAAATAGTGTAACACCGCTACTATCGAGAAACATCGATTTATAACCGGTATTCATCACGTCACGGGCAACAATCGCCATGGCATACCGTCCATTGCTCTGAATTTTCGACACCTCTCTCCCTCGAACATAGGCTTGAGCTGATGATGTAACAAGCGACAACGCAAACGAAATAACAATAAAAGCAAATGTTATATACAAGATCAATTCAACAAGGCTAATACCTCGCTTGGAAGCCAATCGATTCATTTTTTTTGTTCCTAATTGCATGGAGATACCTCACCCCACACAGAAGCATGGTCTTCTGGTTTTTTATTTTTTGAATAACTTAACGCTTTGTAAATTTTGCCAAGTCGCGAAACCAACGCTCCTGTATTGTACTCTGTTGGTGAACCACTCCACGCAGTAAAATCGCTACACGCAGCAGATCCATCACAGGCACCCATAAACTGCCAATCGGCAATTGTCAACGTCGGCAACGACTGAGTCCACCATTTTGCTTGATAGATGTACATTTTAGCTGTTTCGTAAGCTCGATCCCCCGCATTATAGGTTGCCGAAGAATTGTACACAGCGTAGGATCCACAGGTTGGAGTTGAGACGGTATCATTAATGGTCAGTGTCACCGCTCGTGAAACAGAGAGACCACCGGCATCGGTTGCAATAAACACACCGGTAAATATTCCGGGCTGAAGATTGCTTTTGGTGAGGAGTTTCCATGGAGCCGTGGTGCTCATTTGAAAATAAGGAAATGCATCACACGTTGTTGCAAGTACTACAGAATGCTGATCCCCTGCGTCGGGATCAGTTACCGTGAAAGAACCCATTTCAGTACCCGTTGCGACATTTCTTAAGACAGCCAGCGAACCACTATACGTCAATAATGATGGTGATTCGTTTACATTCGTCACTGAGATTGTAACTGTTCCGGTATCGTGCCACTGAAGATTCGTCGCTTCGACCTGAATAGTAACGGTTGGGCACGTTTCATGATTTAATACCCCCGTGGAACTCACAATAATTGCACCATTCGCCCCAACAGAAAATGGAGCAACGGGGGTCTGAGAAAGGGTGGAAAAAGTGACATTTGCCGGCGTTGCAAAAATGGTTCCGACGCTCACTCCATCAGGACGGTTTTCTTGGATCGAAAATGATTGATTAGGGACATTGGGAACTGAATCAGGAGTGGTAACTTGAATTGCCAGTTGAAAGGTCGTTTCATTGTTTGCACAGTCTGCCACCCCTAACTCAACTGTTTTCGTTCCAACAGTTAAAGGACGAGTAGTATAGAGTTTTCCCTTGTAGACTTTGAACATTTCGTTGTCTTGAACAGTGTCATTAAACAGATACATGTGAAGATCGCTTGTGTCAGGATCATATACGTTTAATTCACCAATGAGAGTATTTGCAGGAACACCTTCAGGAATAACCATATTTGAAATAGTAATAGAATCAGGAGGCGTCGTCACGCCCGTATCCGGGCAGATTTCTCGATTGAGGTATCCACTGATATTCACCGATTTCACCGGATCACTTCCCCACGAAACGGTCACCGTAAGGCGAAGTGGTTGATCGGCACTTATCGTATCAACCTGATCGAGAGTATAGTACTTTGTCCCGTCCCGCTCGGTTGAGTCGTGATACTCAGGGCGAACCAGAAGTTCACCATCTTGCATAAGCGAAAGTCTCTGGCGAGCGATCGAATATGCGGCATCATTTGAACGAGCTTTTGAACTGAAAGCGGTGGTTGATTTAACCATAGCGAAGAAAGCCAGCGCACCAATTGATAAAATGATCGTCGCAACGAGTATTTCAACAACGGTAAATCCTGAACGTTGTTTTAGAACTTGTACCATTTTGTCCCATCCCATTTAAAAAGTTGTACTTCCGTCTCTCCTCGAGGGACAGTGAGACAGTAGCCAGTGGTAGGTCGTGCGCTGTTTTTGAGATAGAGATAGCCCGAGGGAATGGAGAGGGTTGAATTTAAGCGAACTCGAAAACCGGTTTTCCACGAAGTACTAATTTTATTCAAATCAGTGGCCCCCGGAGCAGCCACCGAAGGAGTAGGTGTCGGCAGTCCGAGATGTAGCGTCAAGGGTTCATTCGTGCGTATTACTTCGTTGGTATCAGCAGTATCATTCTGGTTTGCGTCAAGATGAGTCGTATATCTCGAAGTTGTTGTATCAAAGAGAACAATTGCTGCTGATCCACCTTTTAATGCTTTTGAACGAAGAGCATTCATCTCCATCCAAAAATCAGCAACGCTCATTTCAGCGCGTTTGTCTGCGGCATACTTCGTTATTGCCGATGGAACCGTGGCTGCGAGAATTCCCATTATCACAACAACGACAAGCACTTCGACGAGAGTTACCCCTGATTTTGGCTCACATTTTTTCATGGAATTGCCTTTGGCTTTCTCACTGAGATAGAACCCCATTTTAGCACACCACAAGCGGAGTGTCAATCAAAAGGTTGCCCTGAGAGAGAGGAAAACATTCGGTATCCAAAGGGTATAAAAAAAGGGATCACCTGTCAACAAATGATTCTCCTTTTCGCAAATGAAAAATCTCACCCATTGAAGAGATTTGTAAATCAACATATACTCTATTCTAATCCGCTAATTATTTTTGTACAGTAGATTCGACTCAATACTGTACAACGGTATAACAAATAAGGAGCCCACGTGGCAGCAAAACCATCGAAAAAGAGTACAAACCCAACAATGGGTGGCGATAAATCTCTTGCAATTGAAGCAGCACTCAGCCAAATCGAGAAACAGCACGGCAAAGGTTCGATCATGCGCCTTGGTGATCAAGATGAAATTGCCAAAGTTGGCGCAATTTCAACCGGATCAATCTCGCTCGACATCGCTCTTGGCGTAGGCGGCGTTCCCAAAGGACGTATCATCGAAATTTATGGCCCTGAATCTTCAGGGAAAACAACCCTTGCACTTCAGGCGATCGCCAGTTGTCAAGCCGAAGGTGGTGTGGCTGTTCTTGTAGATGCAGAATATGCCTTCGATGCCAGTTATGCTCTGGCACTTGGCGTTGACGTAGACAATCTTCTCGTCTCTCAGCCGGACACCGGTGAACAGGCATTGGAGATCGTTGATACACTTGCTCGCAGTGGAGCAGTCGATATTATTGTTGTCGATTCAGTGGCAGCTCTGGTTCCTCAAGCTGAAATCGAAGGGGAAATGGGAGACAGCCATGTAGGACTTCAGGCTCGCCTTATGTCTCAAGCTCTGAGAAAACTCACGGGGATCGTAGCTAAAACAAATACCTGTTTAATCTTTATCAATCAGCTGCGCATGAAAATCGGCGTGATGTTCGGCAATCCAGAAACGACCACGGGCGGGAATGCGCTGAAATTCTACTCGTCGGTTCGCATCGATATCCGTCGAATCGCCGCTCTTAAAGATGGCGAAAATGTCATCGGTAACCGCACCCGTGCAAAAGTGGTGAAAAACAAAGTAGCACCACCTTTCAAAGAAGCTGAATTCGATATTATCTACGGATTGGGAGTTTCTACCGAGGGCGATGTACTCGACTTGGCAGCGGAAGCGGGAATCGTGGATAAGTCGGGAGCGTGGTACTCATACAAAGAGGAGCGCATCGGCCAAGGTCGCGAAAAAACCAAAGAGTATCTTCGCGAAAACACCGACACATTTGACAAAATCCTCTATGATGTTCGCGTGAAACACGGGCTTCTTAAAGAAAAAGATGGCGATAAGCCTCTTGATGAGATTGTAAAAGCATAGAATTGATCAAGGGAGTGAACGCAAATGCTTTCACTCCCTTTTATTTAGCCACTTATGTTTTTGTCACTGCAAAAAAGGCTTCCTATTTCTAGGAAGCCTTTTGCATTTCAAATAGGAAAACTGATTACTTTTTCCATTTTTCGATATTGGCGATGGTACTTACTTTCAAGAATGATGCGCCAGCTTCACGGCCATAATTTCCTGAGAGGAATACGATCAGATCTTCAGGGGAATAATTGTATCGATCCTTAAGATTCAAAATCACACCGCTCAAGAACTCATCGGTAAGATCGCGTTCAATCTGTTCAAGAGGGAACGCGGTAACACCGTAAGAAAGGGAAAGTTCACGCATGGTACGTTCATTGTAACACAGCGCGTAGATCGGTTCACGTGAACGGAACCCAACCATATTGCGAATAGTGTTTCCACTCGTTGTATCAGCGACGATTGCTTTTGCATTGATTTTCACAGCCGCTTCAACCGCAGCTTTACAGAGATACGCCGAAACTTCAGTGTTTACAACGACAGTTGCAATGTCGTTGAACGCATTGGTGTGCTGTTCAACTTCGAGAGCGATATCATTCATCTGCTTAACCGATTCAACCGGATAATCACCCTGAGCGGTTTCACCAGAAAGCATGATCGCATCAACTCCGTCAAACACCGCATTCGCCACGTCCGAAACTTCCGCACGGGTTGGGAATGGATTGTGCATCATCGTGTGAAGCATCTGAGTTGCGATAATAACCGGCTTGCGTTTTTCAACACAGAGTTTAACCAGTTGTTTCTGAATCGCCGGTACTTTTTCGCGAGGAATTTCTACCGCCAAGTCACCGCGGGCAACCATGATTCCAAAACAGTGATCGAGAATCTCTTCGATATTCTGAACACCTTCAAGATTTTCAATCTTAGAAATGATTTTACACTTTGAACCGCGAGCATCGAGAATCTCTTGGATATCGAGAAGATCTTGTTTCCGGCGGACAAATGAGTGAGCGATAAAATCGATATCATTGTCGATACAGAAGTCGATATATTCACGGTCTTTTGGAGAGAGCGAAGGCAAGTCGAGACTCACACCGGGAGTATTTACACTTTTACGACTGGCGATTACGCCATTGTTTTTCGCTTTTACCACGAGGTGATCGCTGTTCTTTTCAATAACTTCAAGAGAAAGCGCACCATCATCGATAAGTACGAAATTTCCAACGTTCAAGTCGGCAACAAAACCGGGGTAATTCACAAACATGATTCTATCGGCACAAATGCCTTCGGGATTGTTCGAATAGAGTTTGATGAGATCATTTGTTTCCACTTTGAAATCATCAACTGCTTTTGTAGTGCGAACTTCAGGACCTTTGGTATCGATCATGATCGCAATCTTGTTCGAAGCTTTGCGAACATTCTGAACCGCAGGAAGAGTTTCAGCAGGCGCTTGGTGAGCAGTGTTGAATCGTACTACATTCATTCCATTTTCATAGAGAGAACGGATAAACTCAGGAGAACAGTTACGATCTGAAATCGTTGCTACGATTTTCGTGCGTTTTTTTTCATTATAGCCTTGCGTATCGACACCTATCATACAAACAACCTCACTGAACTATTAACTACCAATTCTTCATTTTCAACATATACTGACGAGTTTTACACTCTCTAATATACCTTACCACCAGCAGTTAAAAAAAGCTCTATCTCATTTGAAAATTATTAGCGAATAAAAAATTATCGAATTTCAATTACATATTCCAGGGGCAGTCTCGATATTTTCAATTTAGACGGATTGGTAGAATCTTTTTCATGAGCAAACCCTACTGCAATTGTTGCCACGGACTTAAACCCATTCAATCCGAGAATTTTATCTAATCTCCCCCAATTAAACCCTTCCATAGGGAGAGAACCAGTCTCATTTTCCGCACACACGGCAAGAATAAAACCAAATGCCAAATAAACCTGATTTGAGGCCCATTTTTTCCCGCCAATTAGGGCAAAGAGTTGAATAAATCCTTTTACCTTTGCATCAAATTTCTTAAAAATATCCGTGGTTGCAAAAATGCGGTTCATGTGATCACCAAAAAGTGACGTTTTCCGGCAGAAAACCAAGAGATGAGATGCATCTTTCACTCGTTGAGGATTCGTATCCAAGAACGCCGATGCAGCCCAGTTCTTAAACTCGGGATTTTCAATGACCACCAATTTCCACCCTTGAACATTCAACGACGATGGGCAGAGATGAAAGCTGTCGGTAAGTATTTTGATCTGATCAGAGGATAGTTTTTTTTGTGGCATCGAAGGTTTTGACACTATGCCGGTTCTGAAGTTTTTCGAGATTCATATTTTTTCCTTTGGATTCAGTTCACAGTTACTTTGATACAGTTTCGAGAGTTTTCACACAGATAATTCCGCTTACCCTTTATAGACGGAAGTGTATGATAGATTATTGCAAGAATTTCATTTCTTACTAAAAAGGGATTCAAATTGTGAATCCCT
>DYSA01000655.1 GCA_020726425.1 Fibrobacter succinogenes
AATGTCCTGTCCGATATAGTTTGAAATTTGTGTAATGCTGATATGGTCAGCCATGGGAATATCCTTTTGTGAGTTGATTACGTCAATTATAGCAGATGGGGGATTTTTGTTTTTGAAAATGGATGGCGATAGGAAGAGTATTATCAATCCTTCGTCCGCGTTTGGACATTGACTACAAATAGTTGGGGTAAAATAGTGTTGTGAAAATCTATCTTGATACCAGTGTTTATAATCGTCCCTTTGATGACCAGACACAGCCACGGATTTGGCTGGAAACACTGGCGCTGGCGTTGGTTTTGCAATTGGTAGAGGCTGGCGAAGCGGTACTTGTCAACTCAACTGTGTTGGAATTCGAAAATAGCAGAAATCCATTTTCACTTCGTCAGGATTGGATGTCACGCTGTTTGGAACAGGCGACAGATTATCAGCGCGTGAATGAGTCTATTCGTGAGCGCGCAGAGATACTTGAAAAACACGGATTGAAAGCCATCGATTCTTTGCATGTCGCTTGCGCCGAATCTGCTGGCGCGGATTTTTTCCTGACTTGTGATGACCGTTTATTGAAAAAGCAAAAACATATTACGGTTTCGTCCATGAATCCGCTTGATTTTGTTCAAAAAGTAATGGGAGTACAACCATGACAATTCATGTTGCAAGTGAAAGACAAGTAATTCAAGAAGCGGCTCAAGTGCTGATGGCGCACATGAGTCCCGCCAAGGCAACGCGCTTCTGGGCTTCCTGGCAGGTTGGAGAAGGTGATTATCTCGTGATTCGGGAACAGTTGTTTGCAAAGGAAACTGTGAAATCTCTTTACAAGCAAATTGAAGAATTTCAGAAGAAGAAAGGCAAGAAGTAATTTCAATCGGAGTCGAAAGACTCCGATTTTGTTTGACTGCGGTTGGATGTAAAATATCCCTATGACAAACTTTTCATCACACTACCCCAACATTGCCACGTGGACAGAGTCTTACGGCTGGATTGAAATTGGACAGGACGACGATTCCCAATCCTTTGCCGCACGCGCGAGTATAATTTAGTATTCAACCAATCTTGGATAAACTTATATGCCCACCTTTGATCGTAAACTCAGCGTTTTTTTTCTGTCATGCTTCGCAAGATAAACCTATTGTGCGAGAATTGTGTCAACGACTTTCAGAAAATGATTGGATTGACCCTTGGCTTGATGAAAAGAAACTTCTCCCTGGTGAAGACTGGCGAACTTCTATCGAAGAAGCTGTTGAGTTGGCAGACCTTATCGTAATTTGTCTATCAACCAATTCTGTGAATAAAGAAGGCTTTGTTCAAAAAGAATTGAGATATGCCCGTGAGATTTCTCTTGAAAAACCAGAAGATTCAATCTTTTTAGTACCAGTGCGCTTTAATGAGTGTGATATTCCTAGGGGCTTACGTTTTATTCAGTGGGCAAATTATTTTGATGAAAATAAAGAACAAAG
>DYSA01000656.1 GCA_020726425.1 Fibrobacter succinogenes
ACTGCTGCACGGTCAGTTTGCCGACGTGTACTTGAAACATACGGGTACGTGGTGACCGATACATATACTGGTGACGAAGCTTTTACAATGCTTTCTTCACCGAAATCACCGCAAATTGCACTTCTTGAATGGGATCTTCCTTCCATGGTTGCACCGGAAGTTTGTCGGCAACTTAAGGCATATTTTGAAGAAACTCCCAGTGGCAAAGTTCGGCCATATATTATCATTATCAGTGGCAGAAATTCTATAAATGATATCTCCGAAGCGCTCAATTCTGGCGCTGATGATTACTTAATTAAGCCATGGAATCAAGAAGAATTAGCCGCTCGCCTTCGCGTCGCAGAACGGACAATTGCCGTTCAGAGTGAATTAAACAATCAAATAAGAAAACTTCAAGATATTCTGAAAAAACACAATCTCTATTCTGATATTGATGCTCTTTATGCTCATGCGGAGCACGACGAAGATCCTTCGGTAGAAAAGAAATCTGCTGCGTGGGAATTACTGATGAGTCATTACAAAATGCTAGATTCTCTTCAAAAAGGGATTGATTTTCCCAAGTATTGCGCAAAAGTATTTACTCAGTTGGGCATTGGTAAAGCCGTGACAAAACCGATGACTCAAGAGTGTCTATCCAACATCAGGTATCAAATTTGGGCGACCATGCTCTTGGTTCGTCAACATATTTGGCTCGATATTATCTATGAAATCAGTGATGTGTCCGCGGAACGTTTTTTCCAAAAATTTATCATGTCACCTCCAACTTCAGAACCAGAAACTCGCGAGATGTTGTTAGAAATGATGAACGTTGCGACGAATGCAATCCGCCCAGCATTTACTACAGACAGTTCTGATATAACAATACCTTTTCCTGCAAAAGTAATTTCTCGTAAAGGTCGTATTATTCCATTTCCAACGGCCGGCCATGCTCAAGCATTTCAAATTATTATCGATGATATCGTCATAGCAATCACCGTTTTTGAATATCGATATGACATCATTGAAAAAAGGATATCCCTTGCCGCTACGGGAGATATTCTCGCCGATTCATTGCGATCTCCAAAAAATCAAAATGCAATTATTCTCAAAGCGGGAACATTAATCGGTGAGCAGTACAGTACAAAACTTAAAACCTTTTCAGCCCAGCCCGATGAAAAACAGACAATGATTAGAGTGGTAGAACAGCAACAAATCAGCCGTTTCTGCATTCCCCTAATTTGAATTTCATGATACCACGAGGAAAATCTCCGTTATTTTTCTCTTGGTGAATCCATTTTGCATCATACGTTCCCGGATCCTCTCGTGGAGAATTTGTTGGACACAAAAAAATCCCCGTTTACTCTCTTTTCCATCGATTTAATAGTGAAAAATCATCAATGCGATAGCTGTTTAATCAGTGTTACTACTCAGGTACCACGAAAACCCCTTTTGTTTTGTAAGTGATTGATATCC
>DYSA01000657.1 GCA_020726425.1 Fibrobacter succinogenes
CGACGGCGTGAAGGTCAACTACCCCAAACTCGGCGCGGCCTTGAAGAAGATCCCCGGCCTGGATGCCAGCAATGAGTAGGACAATTCAGTTCATTCCGAGCGAGGATCGGCTTCTGCTTAATTATCAGCCTAGTGATATGCGAGACCCTCTTTATGTTGCGCGCAAATTAGAGACAGGATGCCAAGTCACTGTAAGAAAGGTGTTTACTTTTGAATCTACAGACCTGGTTGAGCAAACAGAATCGGATGAGTTCAATGAGGGCGAACGCACCTTTATCTTTGGCATAGCCGAGGGTGATTATTTCCGGGTTAACCGCCGAATTCTTGGTCTCAAGTATGATCTTCGGCTTTATAAGCAGATGCCACTTAGCCACAAAACTTTCATCGCCAGCACCGATATTTCAATTTTTCGAAGGATCGATGAGTTGATTGAGGAGCCTATTGTTATTGGTGGCAGTGCAGATAATGCTATTCCTCTGGAAGGTTTTGATGAATTGTTGGCAAATTTCCCGACCACTGATGAACTAAAAAAATATGCGAGAGCAAGAGTAACCGGAGTTTTGAAAGACTACCTGGGCACCATGTCGGATGCCCAAATCAAGCTGGACGGATATCTCAATAAGAAAAAGACGATTAGGAATCGCTCGAAAATCGATTTTATCAAGGACTACGAACCGAAAAAGTTCGAGTATGTTAGAGATGAGATTTCGGCAATGCTGCGAGAGTTTGAGGCCAATCCAAAGGCATATAAGGAGGAGGATTGGCAGCGGCAGATTGTTGAGTTTTTGCTGCTGATCTTTCCTAAATACGTTGCGGTGTTGGAAAAAGTCTACATAAAAGATTTCTATCCAAAAGTTGGAGATATTACAAAAAGAGAAGTTGATATCATGCTTGTTGATGCGAATGGATCGCTTGATATTATTGAGGTAAAAAGACCGGAGCCACATCAGCTACTCTCCAAAAAACCTGGATCTCGCGGTAATTACAACCCCAGTAATTCATTGTCTGAAGCGGTCATGCAGGCAGAGAAGTACCTTTTTCACCTGAGTAAATGGGGGCGGCCCGGTGAGCGAGCGATCCAGGAAAAGCGTAAAGCCGAATTGCCCGATGACCTCGAAATCAGAATTGTAAATCCAAAAGCAATGCTCATTCTCGGGCAAAATAAGGATTTTGATGACAAACAAAAGTTCGATTTCGAAATCATTAAGCGAAAATACGCCAATATCGTCGACATCATGACGTATGACGATCTATTGCGCCGGTTGGACAATATCATCACCATGATTCATCACAACTTTTCAAAATTGGGAACAAAGGGAGGGCAAGCATGAATGACCGTATAGCCCAGGCCCTGACCAAATTTTTCGACATGGGCGATAATGTGAGAGTCAACAAACCCAAACTCGGCGCGGCCTTGAAGAAGATCCCCTGCCTGGAATCCAAGAAGGACT
>DYSA01000658.1 GCA_020726425.1 Fibrobacter succinogenes
TTAGGCGTGATAGTTTGAGTTGACCAAATTCGGACGATCGGTCACGGATTTGGGTATAAAGATAATGGGGAAAAAATCACCGGATTTGACTGGAATGCATGGTACGATGTCAGACTTACCGACGAAGAGTACCTCGCTCTTCTCAAACACAATTTTGATCTTCGCTACTCGGGAAACCGTGCCCCCTATATGGTGGGAGCTCACTCTGATATCTACCAATCTCAAGGGAGACTGGACCTTCCGTAGATTACAAAGCACGGCAAAAAGCGATTGAAAAGTTTATCGACTACGTGCTTACGTTCCCCGACTCGCGAATCGTTCGAGGAAATGACATCGTAGAGTGGTGCAAAAACCCTCAGGCTGCGGAAGCTACCCCAGTTCTACAGGCTTCAGCATTGGTTCAATCTCACTGGAGTATCGCGTCAAACGGAACAAATCTAACCCTCACCCTTCCGAAATCGGGGGCGTATACGTTAAAACTTCTTGCGGTTAACGGCCGTGAACTCGCCTCGTTTAGAGGTGAAGGAACAAGCAACACTCCTATTTCAATCGCTACTCCAACCGGTTCGGGCGTTTTCCTTGCACAACTGATCCTTGATGATTTTACTGGAATTTCAAAAATTAAACAGTGATTTTTGCCTGACTCAATTCAAGAAAAACCCCAGAAGAAATTCTGGGGTTTTTCTTTTTTCATGCTCTAATACGTCTTAGTGTGGCTACACTTTCCCCGAGGAAAAACTCCAATTAAAACGGAATATAAACAGAGTGGATTCTTCTAAGTTGGTTTCTACATATACAGCAACAAAGTAACTGAATGGATCAATCAAACTAAAAACGGGAACCACAATGATTCCCGATGTTTTGAGTATGAAAACGACAGTGTTTATTTCTGATTTGCGGCGCGGATTCCTTCGGTGGCAATAATTTCAAGATAGAATGTTGCACACGATTCGGTTGCTGCGTCATCAACATTTTTCATGATATCTTTGAAATCGATCGCTTTCGGTGCTTCGTCGTTTTTGCCGAATGCACAAACGAAACGCCAGTAATCGACACCTTCAGGAAGACGCTTTTTGTTTTCCCGTTTGATATACTTGCGGATCTCATTCTTGATCGCTTCGAGATGACGTTCTGGTGCTTTGTTTTCGGCAGTTAAGCTAAATGTTTTTTTCATTGCATTTCCTTTGTTACATTTGATGTGTGAATATACCTTCGCACAGGAAGAAATTTCCAGCGACCTTTTGATTTTATTGATCAACTCACCGACAGTATAAAAAAAGGGAACCGACTCACGCCGATTCCCCAAAACATTACGACTCAGGTGTTTGTTACCAATCTTTATGAATTTAGCACTCGTTCCCAGCGTCCCGCGGGGAACGCAGACGCGAGGCTCCGTCTCGATTAATTGAGGCAGAGCCTCACGGTCAGCGTTCCAAGGCTGGAGCCTTGAA
>DYSA01000082.1 GCA_020726425.1 Fibrobacter succinogenes
GGGTCAATTCAATCTTTGGGTATCAAGGCAGGCCGCTTAAAAACAGGAACCCCAGCTCGCATCGACAAGAAAAGTATCGACTTTTCACAGCTAACCGTTCAACACGGCGATGAAAACCCGCAGCCTTTTTCGTACTTCACTGACTTTCCTGTAGAAAACAAAGTGACCTGCTGGGAACTTCGCTCGCAGATGGCAACGCACGACATTATCCGCGCAAATCTTCACCGTTCGCCAATCTACGGTCTGGGATCGATCGACGGGGTTGGCCCGCGCTACTGCCCTTCGATCGAAGACAAGGTAATGCGCTTTGGAGACAGAACCGGCCATCCACTGTTCCTCGAACCGGAAGGGCTCGACCGCCCAGAGATGTATCTCAATGGCTTCTCGACCAGCCTTCCCGTGGAAGTTCAGTACGAAATGATCCGTTCACTTCCGGGATTCGCCAACGCAGTGATTCTCAAGCCCGCCTACGCAATCGAGTATGACTACTTCCTTCCCACTCAACTCTATCCATCTCTGGAATCGCGAGTTGTGGCGGGGCTCTACTTCGCTGGTCAGGTGAACGGAACCTCGGGCTACGAAGAAGCAGCTGGCCAAGGACTTATGGCAGGCGTGAACGCTTCGCTAAAGATTCAGGGGAAAGATCCGCTCATTCTCGGACGCGACGAAGCGTATCTCGGTGTGCTCATTGATGATCTGGTTACGAAGGGAACCGAAGAGCCGTACCGCATGTTCACGTCCCGCGCCGAGTATCGCCTGATCCTTCGTCAGGACAACTGCGACGAACGACTCATGCCGAAAGCTCACGCGGCCGGTCTGATCACCGATGAACAGCTCGCTCGCCGTGAAGCATTCTGGTTGCAGAAGGAATCTCTTAAACAGTTGATATCTGAACTGGTGGTTTCCAAAGAACAGTGGGAATCTCTGGGGAAAAGCGAACTGAAAGAGAACTGTCGCGCCGACAAACTTCTCAAACGGCCAGAAGCGCAACTTATAGACCTGCAAACACTTGGGCTGATCGATCTCTCTGTGTACGACGACACAATTCTCGTAACTGCCGAAGCAGACATCAAGTACGAAGGGTTCGTTAAAAAGCAGGAAGAAACCATTATTCGCATGAAACGTCTCGAATCGACACTGATCCCTGAGGATCTCAATTACGATTTAATTGAAGGGCTGCTTCTTGAGTCAAGACAGAAGCTTAAGGCGATTTGCCCCCTGTCAGTAGCACAAGCTTCACGCATATCCGGAGTTAATCCCGCTGATATAAGTGTGCTTCTTATATATTTAGGTAAATCGCAAAACTAAAATGTTCCACGTGAAACAAGGTGGTAATGAGTGGCTAGAAATCTTGCTAAGTACGATAGCATCGCCAAAAAAGATTATCAGCAAAAAGAGCTTGAACGGCTTGGGCTGACTCCTGAAGAAGAACAGTACGATCAGATCGTGAAGTTTTTCTGTCTTATTTATGATGAAGTTGAAAAGAATGGGATTCTTCCGGTGAAAGATAAGGGCGAGTATTTCTTGAAATACTTCTGCGACTCTATTCAGCCGCTTCTTTTGTTCGGATTCAAAAACGGTGCTCGCTACCTTGATGTTGCTGCAGGCGTTGGATTTCCTTCGATCCCAACGGCGATTTTCCGCCCAGACCTTCTTATGACTCTTGTCGAAGAAGATGCGGCAAAACGCGCATTCCTCAACGAAACAGTTGAAGAGCTTGGTCTTATAAATGTGACTATTGTCTCTTCTCTTGATGAAGTGAAAACGAAGTTTGAAAACAGCATTCAGCGTGACTGTGGTACACTCATGGATTTCACTCGCAAGGCTCGCGGATTTATGGATCCCGATGGTCGTCTCTACACATTCAGAACTCCTGCGTTCGAAGAGGAACTTTCTGAAATTACAATGAATAAAGAGGCTGAAGGCGTTTGTGTCAGCGAAATTGCCGAGTACGATCTTGCAAATCAGATCTACGGACTCAATCTCGTGGCTTTCGAAATTTACAGCTGAGAACGGTGAGAAAATGAGAATTATCGCCGTTTCAAACCAAAAGGGTGGCGTGGGTAAAACCACCACCGCCGTTAATCTTGCCGCTTGCCTCGGCGCCTGTGAAAAACGCACCCTGCTCATCGATATGGATGCTCAGGGAAATGCGACCACCGGCGTGGGGATCAACAAAGATGAAGTGGAACTCTCCATTTACGACGTTCTTACTGCTGAAGAAGATGGAATCACGATCAACGATGCCATTATCAATGTTGAACATATCAAATATCTCGACATCGCTCCGGCGAATGTAAACCTCGCGGGAATTGAAATTGAACTGGTCAACGTGATGGCTCGCGAACGGAAACTCGCTCAGGCACTTGAAAAACTTGATCGCGTCTACGATTTCATCATTATTGATTCACCTCCCTCGTTGGGATTGGTGACAATCAATATTATGACCGCTACAGATACAGTACTTGTGCCGATTCAGTGTGAATATTACGCACTTGAAGGGTTGGCGGAACTGCTCAATACAATTCGTCTGGTTCAGAAAAATCTCAATCCACGACTTTCTATCGAAGGTGCGTTGATGACCATGTACGATCAGCGGTTAAATCTGTCACGACAGGTTGTTGAAGAGGTGAAAAGTTATTTCACCGGTCGCGTCTTTGAAAGTCTCATTCCGCGGAATGTGAAGCTTTCCGAAGCGCCATCGTTTGGGAAACCAATCATTAATTATGATATTATGTCAACAGGATCAGTTAGCTATATGAATCTTGCCAAAGAGATAATCGAACACGACAACGAACGGAGTGCTCTGTGAATACGAAAAAGAAAAGCGCACTCGGAAAAGGACTCTCGAGTTTGTTGTCGGTAGATCCAATGGAATCACTTCACCCTGAAGTTTCCGTGGAGACTATCGTTCGTGAAACACCTCTTGAACTTGCACTCAGTTCCATCGAACCAAATCCCTTTCAGCCGCGAATCGACTTTCACGCAGAAGAGCTGAAAGAGTTGGCCGATAGTATCGCAAAACAGGGGCTCATGCAGCCGATCGCGGTTCGGAAAATTGCCGAGGGGAAATATCAAATCATCTCCGGCGAACGTCGATTCCGAGCGTTTCACCTTTTGAAAAAAGAGACAATCCCCGTGGTTGTTCTCGCTGATATTGATGATATCCGGATGCTTGAAATGGCATTGGTTGAAAACATTCAGCGCGAAAATCTCAATGAGATCGAAACCGCTCTTTCCTATCAGCGATTGTTGTTTGAATGTGGTCTTTCGCATCAGCAACTTTCTGAACAGGTTGGAAAAAGCCGTAGTTCGATCACTAATACGCTTCGATTGCTGAAACTCCCCGAGCCTATTCAGGTGATGGTGCGCGATGGGAAAATTTCAATGGGACATGCGCGCGCTCTTTTGTCTTTTGGTGGCGACAACAAAAAACAGGAGCAGGTTGCGAAACAGGTTATATCTGAAGGTCTTTCAGTTCGATCGGTTGAAAAACTTGCAAATCCTGGATCAAGAGCCAAGGAAGAACCAGAAGCGGAACCGGTGCCGATTCCTGCGCACTTTACCACGCTCGCAGATGAATGGCAGAACCGAATCGGTCTTGGCATCAGTGTGAAAAGCGGAAAAAATGGCGCCGGGAAAGTCGAAATCAAGTTCGCCAGCGAAGATGAACTTCAACTGATCAGCGAGCTTTTCGGATCTTTCCGCAATGGCTAAGAGAGACGAGTTCGCGGGGATACCGGATAATCATTGCTCCGCTTGATGGAGGAGAGAGCCGGACAATCGCCGTGGGTTCATTTCATTTTAAACTTCTCATTTTTGCACTTATCTTCACTCTTATCTCCTTTCTTTCTGCTATCTTTTTTTGGGGAACCGTGGTTGTCACGCAAACCCAAAATGCGACTCTTCGCCATGAACTGCAAAAAGTAAGTGAACAGGCCGCTCGAGTAACATTGATCGAAAAGAATATGCTTGAGATTGATCGGTACGTTCGCTATATCCGCTTTGCCATGAGTCTCACTGGTGACACACTTCCGCCGGCACTTTCTGATTTCATGGCCAATGATTCACTCAAAGCTACCTATGAAACCTCGGCAGACTCGCTTGATTTTCAAAATATTCCGAATATTGTTCCCTGTGATGGCTGGGTGAGCCGTGAGTTTATCGCTCAAGAGAAGCACTTTGGGATCGATTACGCCGCTTCGGTGGGGACGATTATTCGCACTCCTGCTGATGGAACGGTGAAAGTGGTTCGATTTGATCAGTATCTCTGCAATTTGGTCGCTATAGACCACGGAAATGGGTTTGTAACCCGTTACGCTCACTGAAATGAAACAAAGGTCGTTAAAGGGGCTGTGGTGAAACGAGGCGATGTGATTGCCACCGTGGGGAATACGGGAAAAGCGACCAGCGGTCCTCACTGTCATTACGAAATCATTCGCAACGGCAAACCGGTAAACCCGCGACTCTACATATTGAAAGGATTGGAATAATGCTCGGAGGAAATGATAAACAGGCGAAAGGAAGTTTCACTCACCTTGGATTGGGAACTTCATTCGAAGGCAAAATCGATGTGCCTCATGATCTTCACGTGTACGGAGATTTTATCGGCGACATTGTGTGCAAGGGAAGTCTCACGCTGGGTACAAAGGGGTTTGTAAAAGGGATTATCTCCGCAAAATCCGCGATTGTGGGTGGTCGTATCGAAGGTTCCATTTCCTGTACCGGTGGAATCGAACTGGAGTCTACTGCCGTGATGATCGGTGACCTTTCGGCCCGCGATCTGACAAATCCACAAGGGGGCGCAGTTTCAAGGGAAAAGTTCTATGGGAGAGAAGAGCGGCGAATAACGTTCTTTGCTATAAACTAAAAAGGGCGATCACATTTCAGCGATCGCCCTTTTTCGTTTATCGTGGAAGCGGTTAGTTTTTCAGACTTCCGAAAACTTTCTGTACAATCGCGCTTGCATATTGAAGGGGGTTGCGGCGGATTTTTGTTTCTTCATGGCCGACCACAAAGAAGAGTCCGTCCAGAGCTTTTCCGGTTGCGTATTCATCGAGCTGAGCTGGAATAGAAGCAGGAAGATCCCGAGTATCAACACCACGAATATTTCCACTCATAATTGCATTGTATCCATTTGCAAATTTGGTCCACGTTGTAGCGGCACCAACTTTATTGAGTGCTGTTCTAACGATCGGTTGATAGATACCGGTTAAACCTGTTCGGGTATTTGTGTTGAGATAGTTCGTTGCAGCGATAGAGTCTTGTTTACCAAGTGAATCTTTTGCTGTTAGAATTTTCATGCCATCAGAAATTGTCATTTTATTGGTGATTGCATCTTTAAAAACAGAAATTGATTGAGGGGCTGCAGAATCAGCCGCACTGTTTATTGTATTAATCAGCTGAGACCGCATTCCTGATGAACTATAGCCTGATGCGACTTGAAACGCTGCATTGGCGAATGGATTGCTATCAAGATAGTCAAGAACATCGTTTGCTTCTTTAGGAAGAAAAATCTTGATGATTGCATTTGTAACTACACCGCGACTATCAGTTGTTTCAATTGTGTAGTTCGCGTATCCCATAGAAGCAATATCCGTAGTCCCGGAATCAATCCCGATCGCAAGGGCTGATTTGAGTGCTTCTACAGACTCTTCGTTAGTGATTCCTGTATCGCTGAGTATCGAAGCGACCTGATCGCACGAAGTGAGCATTAGTGAGAAGGCTGCGAGAGTTGCTATGACCATTTTTTTCATCATTGAATCCTTTGTTTGTTTTGATCAAAATAGTATCTGCAGGAACAGTGGTAACGCTTTGCCCTGTAGATATTTTTTCAAGTATAAGTAATGAGGCAGAATTGCTATGTCGTTTCATTGTATCGATCCTTTTTAGAATTTTTCAAGATTGTTGTTGAGCTGGCGCACCCGCGATTCGACGAGCTTGGTTATTTCTGCGGAATCCATGGAGTTGCTCACTATGGGTTCGCCGATGATCAATTCTACCGTTCCCGGTATCGGCCATTTTGCACCAACCGGCATGAGTTCAAAATTTCCTCGAATAGCCACGGGAATAACGGGAATCCCACTGTCGCGATGCATCTTTCCGATTCCGGAACAGAACGGTTTGATCTCTCCAGTGCGCGATCGGGTACCTTCGGGATAGAGGAGCAGCGATTCACTGGTCCGTTCCAACTGTTTCAGCGAGTGGATCAATGAGTGCCCCGTTGCGGGAATCAAGTTGAAAAGATTTACCGCAAGCCGGTGGAGTGGATTTTTCGATTCAAAGAAATATCCCCGTGAAGCGGCGATTCGCAGGTGTGATCTTCCCTTGCGAGAGAGTCCCTTGAGAATCACCACCGTATCGAGATGACTACAGTGATTTGCCGCGATCAGAAACGCTCCCGATTCGGGGAACGATCCGGAGACCTTTACAGTGATTTTTGAAAGTGGCAATCCAAGGTTCACCAAGAGTTCGTGGAATCCAAACCGAAGTGCCGGGAGGAGTGAAAGATGTGCCGCTTTTTCACCAGAAAGAATGGTATCAATTGAAAGGGCGAGTTGTCCCATGGGATCCTCCTAAAAAATCAGATTGAGATAGTAGACAAAAACGACCGCGGGAATAAAACTGTCGATCCGATCCAACACACCGCCGTGACCGGGAATGAAATCGGAACTCTCTTTCACCGCATAGTTCCGTTTAAAAAGAGATTCGCCGAGATCCCCGAGCGCCGCCGCTACCGGAAGTGCCAGCAGAGCAATCACAAAGGGAAGAGGAAAGTCGCTGAGTCTCGTGAAAAAAAGTGCTACAGCAATCGCGACACCCGCAAATCCGCCGAGATATCCGGGGATAGTTTTGTTGGGACTGATACTTCCGGCGATGGGAGGAAATTTTCCCAACGGAGTTTTGAGAAGAATTTTCCCGCAGATGAACGATCCGATATCGGCCAGAGCAATTGCGGTTCCGGTAAGACAGAGAAGAAGTTCCCCGTGTTCACTGGTGCGCAACATTTGAGCGTGCATCATGAGAAAGATCAGCCAGATCGATCCGAACAGTGCGGTCATGAGCGGCTGCAATCCCTTGGAATCATTTTGCCGAATCGCGATTGCCACAAAGGCGAACAGATAGATCGCCGGAAGAATCGTTGGTGTAATTCCCGAAGCGACAATCGCAATGGAAAGCGGAATCATTGCCACGAGAGCGAGTCGGTAGGGGCGGGGAAGATCCGTGATCTGAGCAAACTCTTTCACCGCCTGAAACAAGATCAGCCCGAAAACGATCGCCGCAGGGAGTGTTCCGCAGAACACCGAAACGAGGAAGATCGGTGCTATGATTGCCCATGATCGGTATCGCTGAATGAGTTCCGTTTTCATTGATGGTTTCACGTGGAACGATACGGGGATGATTATCGCCGCACCAATGGCAAAGAGAATCGCCAGTCGTATCGCCACGGGAAGAAATTCCGGTGAGCTGAGTGGATTTTCAAAGAGATTCATCTGAAAGCTCCTCTATTGATTTTGAAATCCGCATCGCCATGGTGATTAATCCGCCCACAACGATTGTCCAGAGCCCAAGTTCCCAGATCTGTGGAACGCCCAAAAGAGCGAGAACTGCCACGGTTCCGACGACAAACATGCGATCCGGTTTCCCCATTATTCCGTTATAGATTCGCGGACCACCGGCGGCAAGGGTGAGTGTTCCGGTGAATGAGACAAGAAGCGTGATCGCCAGAGCAAGTGCACTCGCCGGAACTGAAGCGACGCCGCTGATTGCAATACACGAAAACAGAATCGCATCGCTGAGTCGATCGAACAGTTCGTTGAAATAGGTACCTTTTCGACTGCTCACACCGATCGCTCGTGCCACCATGCCATCGAGAGCATTGCAGGCGATTCGTGCAAAGAGAGCGAATGGCACGGCGATTAGGGCGAGTGGCGACTGGATACTCACGAGAATGGCAACCCCTGCAGCGAGCGAAAATCCCATTCCGGCTACATTAAGCGCATCCGGTGAGATCTTTTTCTGTATGCAGAACTGAGCTACCGGTGAAAGCAGTTTTTGAAAGGTAGGTTTGATTGCATAGATCGACATTGAATCCTCCGACAGTTCGGTTTTGGTTGTGGTAAAAAAATTATTACCCATGGTGATGGTAATCCACGAATCGTGCCAAAGAGTTGTTGTTGTTTTAACTTGTTTGTTTTTATGGTATTGTGTTCTTTGCCGTGAGTTTTGGAATTCCCCGACAGGCGCTTTCCTGCGACTCTTTAAAATTGCTAGTTGCAAAAATGCGACTGGCGGTATAGATTTACGAGTGAAATCATTTAGATCAGGTCATTTGACAGAGTACTTTTGAGTTTGAAAGTGGCGCGTCGAACGTTTGACAGAGTACTTTTGAGTTTGAAAGTGGCGCGTCGAACGTTTGACAGAGCACTTTTGAGTTT
>DYSA01000659.1 GCA_020726425.1 Fibrobacter succinogenes
TTACATTCGTACTCCTTGGGTTTACATTCGTACTCCTTGGGTTTACATTCGTACTAAGCACACAATAGTGTTCCCTGTGGTACTCCTGTTGAACGAATTGTTTTCTATATGTTTCACTATTCAACCAAAATGAAAGGGGTGTTTCATGGAAACACTACCAGAAAAAAAATTTCCTCTCTCATACGAGGAGCTTGCTCAATCAAGCGCGGGTATGTCTCACTGCTACGATCAGCATTGGACGCATTTCCACGAAAAATATCCCGATGATTTTGCCGAAGATCTTCATATAATTTTCAGGGAAATGGTTGTGGAGATGCGCACGCACTACTCTGATGACCAGATGTTAAAAGCGATGTCCACGAAGACAGAAGCTCTGGATAAAGAGTTCGATGACTTTTATTACTGGATGATGGAGATTCACTATTACGCGAAAAAAGCATACGGGGAGAAGTCACCGAATTGTGATCGCTTAAATATTGGCAAAGTGGGTACTATAAAAAATAACCGCAAAACCTACCTGACAAAAACCGATAACTATCACCACTTTCTTCACGAGTGCAGTGCTGATTTACTCGCGGTTGGTATGCCAGAGTCATTTCTGAAATCGTTGGATGAATCGAAAAAGAAAATTGATTTAGACCAGTGGGATCGCGTAAAAGCGAAGTACGAACGAACTGATGAAGCTGTCGGAAGAATTACTGCGGGCAACAATATATGGGATATGATGGTTAAAATATCCGAAGCCGCAGAACGAGTATTTTTCGGTAAACCGGAGATTATTGCACTCTTTGTTCTTCCCAGACGAAAAACAAAAAAGAGAGTCGATACGGGAACTATCAAACCGGATACACCATCAACAAAATCATAACAGGTAGTGTTGAAACGCAATTGTAAGGGGACAGAGTAGTATGCTCTGTCCCCTTTTGTTTGCCATTGGTTCGATGTACAGTAGTGCTCTGGGGTGTAATACCGGTATGATTCTGGCCCCTGAGCTAAACGGTTCGACAAGCTCACCGACCATTCACGCAGCACATTTAATGCACACCACATCTATAATTAACTTGGCAGAAACAGTCGTTACAGGTTTCCAGAGATTGTGCCAGTATTGCAAAATTGATCCGAATTTTGTAGGGATGCCCCTTGTAGAGTGTGCAACAATTCAAATGTTCCGTAGATATGCCCCTATGTGGGCATCTTTTGACAGATTAAATCAACCGATTACGTTGATTCCCGTCGGCCACAGAGGGCCGAATCTACGATTTTTGGTTACAGGTTTCCAGAGATTGTGCCAGTATTGCAAAATTGATCCGAATTTTGTAGGGATGCCCCTTGTGGGTATCCAAAATGTGGCATAAATCGTTTTTTTCATGGTAACAAGGGCAGCCACAAGGGCGCAATGCTGTAGCGCTTATTGATTACAGTCGATGAATCGACTGTCTAATATT
>DYSA01000660.1 GCA_020726425.1 Fibrobacter succinogenes
TTTTCTCATCCCGGTAACCTTCCTCTTGATTCTGTTCCCCAGTTTATTTGCTTCGGGTTTGATGATAACGTGTACGAAGATGGTCTTCGCTGGGTGGATTCTGTTTTTAAAGGACGCAAAAATCCTGATGGCTATCCAACTCGAGCAACTTTCTATGTAAGTACCCATCCCGACATCGACAATCAGCCTCTGTGGGATTATATCGATACGGTCTACCTCAACGGCCATGAAATTGGAAATCACACCCAAACGCATAATGCGGAACTATTCAATGCAAATATGAATTCTATCGTTCTGTGGAATACCGAAATTAGTGGAGCTACAGAGGATTTAAAACGACAAAGCAACATTCCTGCAGAAGCAATCACCGGCTTCCGTACACCGTTCCTCGGATACTCCTCTGCCACTTTCCAAGCAATGCAGGAGAATAAGATTCAATACGATTGCAGTATCGAACATTTCACCGCTCAATACCAAAAACCTACCGGAGAGTGGGGAGTCGGACTGATCTGGCCTTACACATTAGAAAATGGAAAACATGCATCTTCCTATGGATCACTGGATGCCAAAGTTCCGGGAATATGGGAACTCCCCGTGCACGAATTTGTTCCCGCTACAGGTTGGAGTGGGGTTACGGGACTAGACTGGAATCTCTGGTTTAAAGGTTATACCAAACAGAAAGTGATTGAACTCTGGCAGAGCAGCTTAAAAGTTCGCATGGAAGGGGATCCGAAGCGGGATATGCTCGCCAATCGCTGTCCACTTTTCATTGGTATGCACTCGGACGAGTATACCGATGACAATGAAGCGAACGCTCAAGCGGCAGACAATACAACAAACCGCAGAGCTGCGATCACTGAGTACTTAGACTGGGCGGTAAAGTACAATCCAGCAGTCAGAATCGTACCGATGAACGAAGTGATCAAATGGATGAAAAATCCCGTTCCCTATTCGCAATATCACTATGATCCGGTGATTGATCCAACTCCGATTGGCGAAAGAATCCCCACTTCGAAAAAGAGTCTTTCCATTCTCAATACGAGCAGTGGGTTGAATATTACAGTACCCACTGCGGGCGAAATTTCCGTGGCACTCTGCTCATCCAATGGACGTGAGATCGCAGATCTAGGGAAAATCAATTTGAGTCGCGGTTCAAATGCAATTGTTCTGCCCAAAGATATTTCAGCGGGAGCTTATATTGTTCGCGTGAATGGTGTTGTTAGCGGAGCTCAACAAATTGTAATTCAGTAAATTCCACAAATTTTTCACCGAGGAGTTCGAGGTTACAACCTTTGAGCTCCTCTTTTTTTTTCGAAGTGAAACAAAATTGGAGTTATTCGATACACAATATTAATGCAATAAACTATTATCGTAACTACTCAGATACTTTACAATCAATGGACTTGGCATAAACAGTCGTAACAGGTTTCCAGACCTGTTAC
>DYSA01000661.1 GCA_020726425.1 Fibrobacter succinogenes
GGCAGAGCCTCGTCAGAAGCATTCCAAGGCCGGAGCCTCGGAACGAGTTGAAAACAGGCAAAATTATTCAGTAAACGCAATCTTATTACCATTGATTAACTACCTATGATTGGAGTCCGAATATGAAAAAACTAGCCATTGCTCTCCTAACTCTTGTACCACTTTCGTCAATCACTGCTGCGACATCGGTAACATGGGGCGGAGCGAGATCATCTATTTATGGTGCCGTTCCTTTCCCTTCAGATACTTCGTGGACCTATATCAACCGAAATATTGCTCAAAAAACGGGGGCACAAAACCCTGCGGCAATTTGGATTGTCGGGCATCTTGACTCTCGTGATGGGAGTTGTTTTTTAGAATTTCCCCGCCCGGCAAATGTAACTACCACTGCTAAGAATATAAAATTTATTGGTGATGAACCAGATTGGAAAATCGATGCCAATGACCACGAAGCGACGTTGGATTTTTTCGATGCCAATGGAATTAAGGTCTTTTTACAGGTTGAACCGGGAATGGCAGATCTTCCTGAACTGATGGACATTGTGATGAAACAGTATGGCCACCACTCCTGCGTGATTGGTTTTGGATACGATATCGAGTGGTATCATGTGCCTGATGATGGGCACGTAAATGGTGGCGGAAATGGGTATGCAAACTATGTGACCAAAAAAGAAGCGTTGGCGTGGAAAACGCAACTTGAGTCTTACAATCCATCACATACACTTTTTCTAAAACACTGGTTACCTGAGTTTGTAGCGAAAACAGGAAATGATGTCGTGAATGGGGTTCTCTATATAAACGACAGTCAGGGATTTGGCTATGCTGATGTCGCGCTTTCTGCCATGGAAGAGGAGTTTTCTAGTTGGGCATCGTACTTTGATCCTTCGCCGGTTGGATTTCAGTATGGATATGAACAGGATGTGGATTGGTGGCCAAATTTGACCGATCCCGTTGGGGATATTGCCGAATCGGTTCAGTGGGCAATCGATCAATCGGGAAGTGACCAGCAGTTGGGGATGTTCTGGGTTGACTTTACTCTTCAGCACAAGGCGGTTTCCGATTTGTGGAAACAGAATGGCGTTGTCCCTGTGATGAGTTCATCCTTGAAAAAACAGACACCGTTAGTTGCTCTGAATGGCCGAACTGTTACCTTTAGTGAACCAATGAAATCGGTACAACTCTTTTCGCCGGCGGGGCGGTTGATCAAAGAGATCTCCGGATCAATCAGTTCGCTGGCTATTGATGGATCTTCTGCTGCTGGTGTTTATCTGATCCAATCGACCACCACAACAAATCGGATGGTTACCACGCGAATGGCAATTCGGTAGATCACAGAGATACTCGGTAAAAAGGCACCGATTCTGCGGAAGAATCAGTGCCTTTTTGTTTCCCGATTGCCCAGTTGAGGCAGGAGTTTCGATTCGGCAAACTAAAGCCACAG
>DYSA01000662.1 GCA_020726425.1 Fibrobacter succinogenes
TTCCCAGCGTCCACGCTGGGAATGCCGGCCTGAGGCTCCGTCTCACGTACTCGAGACAGAGCCTCGTCAGAAGCATTCCAAGGCCGGAGCCTCGGAACGAGTTGAGGGGATATCAATCACTTACAAAACAAAAGGTTTTTTCGTGGTACCTGAGTAGTAACGATTTCTGTAGAACTTTTTTATTGCAGAATCTTTATTGTGACAGTACCTTATATCGCTGAGTGAACCATCTGTTGTTGGTGAGGTCTTAATGAGAATTCTGGTTGTTGAAGATGAAATTAACTATATCAATATCTACCGTCGCCTTTTGGAGCAGAGGGGGCATCAAGTGACTCATGAAAGCTGTCGCTCGCGACAAAACACTCTATGTAATTCTTGTGACTGGCGATGACTCCAAAGAAGTGCACAGCGAAGGTCTGGATGCCGGTGCCGATGATTTCCTTACAAAGCCCGTTGATCTTGGAGTTCTGTCAAGCAGAATCAAGGTTGGGGTCCGTTCAGTAGAAATGACACAAGAACTTCGCGATCAACGAAAGCGCGCCGAAACACTGTTTCGCGAAAATGAGTTGTTCACACAAGGATTTAACGAAGCCAAGCAGCCACACGTATTTACCGATCAAAATGGTATAATAACTCACGTCAATCGTGCAGCAGAAGAGTTCTACGAATACTCTCGCGAAGAACTTATTGGCGTAAAAACAAGCATATTCAGTGCCGGTTCAGAAAATTACGAAGAGCGCGGATATTCCAAACAAGATTTTTTTGATCACTTTAGAAATCTCTGGGATGCAATTCTTAATCCTTCTGTTGGCCATTGGGATGGATATGTATACAACCGTACAGCATCTGGTTCTGTCAAAGAAATTCACTTGCGCATAAACTCCCTAAGAGATCACCAAGGTGCCATTTTGGGATTTGGTGCTCTTCACCTTGATGTAACTGAAATGCTCGACCGTGAACGTCAAATACGCTACGCATGTTACCAATCAATCGTTAATCTCGCAGAAGTTCGAGACAATGAAACTGGAGAACACCTCCATCGGATGAGCGAATACTCGGTACTTCTCTCTGAAAAATTGGGGCTTTCCCGTAAATTCATTAACGATATTGGCAGATTCGCTGCTTTCCATGACATTGGTAAAGTTGGCGTTCCTGACTCAATTCTTTTGGCCCCACGAAAACTCACTTCAGAAGAGTTTGATGTCATCAAAACCCACCCTACAATTGGTTTTGACATTCTCAAAAATGCAGAAACACTCCAATTTGCAGCAGAAATTGCCCATTCTCATCACGAAAAGTTCAATGGCACAGGGTACCCACTTGGGCTCTCTGGAACCGACATCCCTCTTTGCGGGCGCATTATCGCTCTCGCGGATGTCTATGACGCACTACGCACCAAACGCCCCTACAAAGAACCGTGGGATCACTCTAAAGTTGTTG
>DYSA01000663.1 GCA_020726425.1 Fibrobacter succinogenes
AATATTAGACAGTCGATTCATCGACTGTAATCAATAAGCGCTACAGCATTGGATGCGTGAGGGGGCCGAAGGGGCCGATAGGCGTGCGTACTCGCACCGAAGCCCTGGCAGCACCCGACGGTGAGCCTCGGCGAACCGGCACGCCCAAAGGAAACGCAATTGGTTTTTGAATCGCCAGAGATGGGCTTGGAAATGGAAAAAATGAGCTACAAAAAAGGAGAGATGCGAAGGCAAATCTCCCGAATACGTGAGCGGGTGGGATTTTTGGAAAACCTAGTTCGACCGTTCTGCTGCCAACTGACCACAGGCGGCGGCGATATCATCACCGCGAGCGGTGCGCACGCGGACAAAGAGTTTGTGACCCACTAATTTCAAACGGAACTGGTCAACTTCATCGTCGCCGGGACGGGTGAAGTTTTCGCCGTTGTAAGGGATAAGATTCACGACCACTGCAAGGCCATCGCAGAACGCAACGATTCTTTGGACATCTTCATCGGAGTCATTGACCCCTTTGAGAAGCACATACTCAACAAAGAACACCCCTTTTTTATCGAGCGGATATGACTTGAGTGCATCTTTCAGATCGGCGAGAGAGTACTTGTTGGTTATGGGCATGATTGTTCGGCGCAGTTGATCTTCGGCACCGTTGAGCGAAATGGCGAGACACACTTTTGTCATGTCGCGGCGGATTAGTTCGCGAATTCCTTCGGCAAGGCCAGAGGTAGAAACGGTGATTCTTTTGTAGGGGATGTCAAATCCGTGCTGTCCCGTGAGAATCTTGAGTGATTGGATCACTGCATCGAGATTGTCCAGCGGTTCCCCCATTCCCATGAACACGATATTGCGAATATCCGCGCCGTAGTGGTGGTGAGCGATCATCACCTGGCCGATGATTTCTGCGGTGGTGAGATTGCGGGTGAATCCCATGTCTCCGGTTTTGCAAAACGAACACCCCATGCGACACCCAACCTGCGAAGAGATACAGAGTGTGGAGTAGTCGTTCATCGGGATTATTACTGATTCAATGAGTGATCCATCGCCGAGTTTTGACACGAACTTGGTAACTTCATCTTGGAGTTCCGAATCGATTTCCATCGGGGGGAACGAGAGCGAATCGGCGAACTGTTTGGAAAAGTCACCGGACTTTTTGAGCTCTTCCAGATCGTCAAAGGTTCGTCGGCCATTCTTGAAAATTGCTCGGTAGAGTGCTCGTGCGTGGTAATCCCCTTTGCCAAACTCCTTTTTGAGCAGTTCAGAAAACTCTTCGAAGGTGAGTGAAAGAATATCGATTCTATTGTTCATAGTAGCTCCATTTTTAATGAAAGGGAAAATAGTTTCCTGCCTCGTTCGGTATGATGAAAGAGATTGAGTGGCGGTGTTTTGAAAAAATAGTGAGGTAAACGGGGAATATTCGCGGTGAAAACTTGCTTTGCCCGA
>DYSA01000083.1 GCA_020726425.1 Fibrobacter succinogenes
CAATTATGGTCGAAAAAGAAATGTTGTATTGAATTTCGATGTGGTGACGTAGTTGCTATTGCTGTTCGAAGCAGTCAGGCGAACTGCATAGTTTGATAGTTCATCTGGAAGTTCGAGTATGATTTTTCCCGCTTCCGCCGAAACGGTTGGATCGCCCATGGAGACGGTGCTTCCTGACACCGTTGATCCAATGAGTGAAATCAGAGAATTGAGTGTTGGCATGGTGCTGTCAACGGCGAGTACATGGGTCCGATCAATGAGCCCGGCGGGAGTTCGACCTTCGACGTGAATGGTATCGCCCATCTCGATGCCCAGCAACTCACCTTTTTTGCTTCGCAGAGACAACAGTGGAGCGCTGCGTTCGGCAAACATGAGACAGGCGCTTGCGGCACTATTCCCCGTTTCCACCCGATTGGCCCATCGGAATGTTTTGGTCATAAATCCGGAAGAGTAGGAATTTGTCGTGTTCGTGACCGAAAGATTTTGTATGATCGCTCCCGAAGCCGTGACCATAAGTTCTCCTTCGCCAAGAGTGTCCGGTGCGATCGCAATGACCGCTCCCGCCACCGCTGCTGCCGACGAGATCTGGCTGAGAAGGTCACCGAGAGTTTCCGGGGCAGGAATAATTTTTTCGTACGATTTGTTCGATGTATCAAAAAAGAGAATCCGGAACAGATCGTCGGAACGAATGTGAAATGATTCGCCAACTTCATTAAAACACATGGTCAGTGAACCGGTTACACCGGCGGCTGTAAATATCGAATCCGAGTAGATTCGCGGCCCCGCAACTGGAAGCACAGCACTGGAAGAAATGGTATTTCCTGCGGGATCGGTGGCGCAAGAACTGAACAGTAGTATAAGCAAAAAGGCGATCATCGATGTTTTGTGGTACATGAATTCCCCTAACTATAATTTGCAATATCGTGGTTTGTAAGTTAAAATATGCGATCTTATGACATCGGTGATACATTATGTTACCGGTAATTTTATAACCGGTACAGATTCGTTTTCGCATACCAATCGAATGGCGAGAATCGCGTAACAAAGGTGGATTACATGGATTCGCATACTGAGCACGAGCGTCGACAATATATTCGCAGAAGTTTCATGCAATATCGATTTCTATCGGTCGCCACTATTTGCGCGATCGTTATCTCCTTTTTCATGGCAATCTACGCATTAATCATGAAATCCTCAGTTGATTTCTATATAAATATTGCCTATATCCTCATCTCTGTCGGCTTGTATTTCGACTTGAAATTCAACTCAAATGAAAAACGTTCATCGTTACTGTTTCTTCTGTTTTTCTTTATCATACTGGTAATACTCGAACTGAGAATGGATCCTTCCAGTTTTGGTCACCTTCTTCTCATGGTTTTTCCGCTGCTTTCCTATATTCTTATGGGAAGAAAAAAAGGAACCATTTGGGCGATTTTCTACACAATCATCATGCTGATTCTTAATCTCGTTGTTCACGAAACTCTTTCTGCGTGGTCGATCCTCTTTTTTGTTCTTACTTCAGCCATGGTTTCAATGATTTGTGCGATTTATGAACGAACGGGAGAGATGGTAATCTCCGAATTGGAGAAAACGGTTACGGAACTGGAAATTCAAAAACAAAAAATTTCAGATATTGCGATCCACGATGAACTAACGGGACTATTCAATCGCCGATGGTTCAATATTCAATTTCCTAAGGAGATTCACCGCAATCGTCGGCAGGGAACAGCTCTTGGCTATTTTATTCTCGATGTTGATTATTTCAAGCAATACAACGATAACTATGGTCATCTCGCTGGAGATATCGCGTTAAAACAGGTGAGTACAATTCTGCAAGAAGAGTTGCGAAGAGCGGGCGATATGATCTTTCGGCTTGGTGGCGAAGAGTTTGGAGGAATTGCCCATGCCGAAGGCCAAGAACGACTTATTGGCAAAGTAGAAATCATCTGTCGCGCCGTAGAACAAGCGCAGATTCCTCACGCATTCCAGAAAAAACCGGGTGATTTTCTCACCGTATCAGTGGGATTAGTTATCTGTGACTCCCCGGAGGATAGCCGCACTGAAGATGAACTCTATAAATGTGCCGATGAAGCGTTGTATCGTGCAAAAGAAGAGGGAAGAAATCGAGTTTGTGTGGCAGAATAATCGGGGCCACACAAAAATTTTTACACACTCGCTCGATCCCCGCGAATTGAAATTTCCGCAACAGTTTTGTTTCGCAGCCGCAATCCCGTGCAAATATCTTTCAGATGAGCTCTCACGCTTTTCAATGAATGTCCGTAGGCAGGAAGATTTGCCAGCACGCTCTCTTTTCGCAAAACCACAACAGGAAGTTCTTCGATAGGCTGGTCGGTAGTGAGTGAAATTTCATTAGATGAGGTCAGATGGCCAACCACCGCTTCACAATTCGGTACATTTTCGAGCACATGAATCATTCCAGTGAGCCAATCGTCTTGCATAATAATCGTATTCGATTGAAGGAAGACAGTATAGGTCAATTCTGGTTCGCGAAGAGTTTGCTCTTTGATCCACGATACCGGAGAAATCATCGGCGCGGTAATATCGAGATGACGAATCACGGCGCGTGATCTATAGTGTTGTAGTATTTTTTGTAATAGTGGTTTATCTCCATCGAAACTAACGGTTATTACATGAGGAAACCGCGTTGTCGCCATCACTGATCCGAGGCATTTTTCAATTGCCACAGGTGATTCGGAAGATTCGTGGATCAGCAGGTGAGCAAATTTCGTCGGTTCGGTACTTTGAGGCGACGAGAAATTACGTCCATCTTCGCTGTCAAACTGTTCCGGAAGTGAATCGGTTTGGGTGGTAACCGACCAAAATGCGGGAACGTGTACAATTTGACACGATTTTGTAACCATTTTCCAGAATGAGTAGGATGTTCTCATGGCGCTGTTTTTACAGAACCATCCCAGTTCTGCCGGGATTGAGTGTTTCCACATTGGTACACCACTCATTGCCCCTACTTTTGCCGAGGGAATTGCAGAATCGTAGACCGATGTTTGAAGGTAGCCGGATCGAATATGGTCAAGAAACGACTGATCTGCTTTTGACGCTACATAACTATCCCCATAAACCAAATCAAATTTTTCATTTTCAGTGAGTTGCTCTACCATTTCTTCGAAAGCAGTTGGTGCAAATCGGTATCCGCCAACGACATTTACGAGATAAATTCCATTTGATTCGCGAACTGCTCTGCTCCAGGCGTGGTAAGGAGTTTCATTTTCAATTGGGTTCACAAGAACGATTTCTGATTTGAATGGGAGATAGGAATCGATAACTTTCTGAACTTTTGTGATTTCTCCCGATCCAACAACAACAATCTCCATGGCGTGCGAAATCGTTTGAAGCACCAAGTCTGCCAGAAGCGCCGAAAGTGTTTCTGGAGTTTCATAGTCAGCCACAACTGCAGTGAGGGGAATCGATTTCCGCTTTGGTTCGATTGATGATGCATTAAATTCAATGCCGGTTTGAGAGAGTTTCAGCCAGAGAATGGTCTCAGCATTTGGCTGTGAATAGCGAATTCCCGCGAGATTGGCTCCGAAGATCAAGTGCGCTATATCTGCCAAAACTGACTTGTATCGTTCGAGATAGGCAAGGAACAAATATTTTTTTGTCACTGAAGACAACACGCAGTCGTAGTTGGCAATGCCGGTGTTAAAAAAGCGTGGTTCAACCTCTTTAAGCCCATGAAAATGGAAGAATATGAGGGGAACGGAATCAACCATAAGCACGTCATTTTCATAGGACCACCGACGATTGTCTAGGTTCCATGGTGCCACGTTAATTCCCTTGTGTGTAAACGCGTGAACACCTTCGAACAGTGATTCAAACTTGTCCAGATATTTCTGATCAGCAAACCGATCACCATCGATTGAGTCGTAACACCATTCTATGCAACGGGCGCGATACCAATCGAGGACGGTACGCCCTTGAACGGTGTTGCGCCAACTCACAAGGCCGACGTTAAATTTCCCGTATCGTTCGAGTGAAATATTTTTTGGGGAAAAATCGTGTGGCGTTATCCCGCAGTGTTTGTTTTCCAACTCCGGCATGATCAGTTCGGGAGATTGGAAAAAGTAGAGATCGCTGTCGAGATAGTGAAGCCAGTCGATATCAGGATATTTTTCAAAGATATAGAGCGGAAGTGATGGCGTTAGGGTGAAATAGTATTCGATGGTGGAGCGGGTCGATTTCACTGCAAAGAGTTCGCGATCCCACGCTTCGAGATCTTCGAGAAGGATCGGTATGATTCCCGGAAGGTTCAGTTCATCGAGCGCTGATTTTGCTTTTGGCGAGAGACAGAGCGCGAACAGGGTAAACTCTTCGAGATGATCACAGAGAGAACGATAGAGCGTAATCGCTTTCGGAAGATAGTTGTGATCAAAATATGTACAGAACTTCATCATTGTTGTCTCTCTTTTTTAAAAATCATCAAGTTGTGTCGATGTTTAGAGGTAGAGGGGGAGATTTTCAGCAAAGTATCCGATTGTCTGTTCCAATGCCGAAATGAGTGTAACCTTTGGTGTCCAGCCCAACTCATTTTTAATGAGAGAATAATCAGCGTAGTAGTCGCCGATATCGATCTTTTTGCGCTCTTCTGGGAACTGGCGAAGAATCCACTCGCCCTTGCCGCCATTCGCTTCAATGAGAAGATCGGCTAGTTTTTTCAGTGAGACAACTTCGTCGGATCCGAGATTATAGACTTTCCCTTTTGAAACAGGGGACTCAGCCGCGATAAGAAAAGCATCGACAACATCTTCCACATAGTTGAAATCGCGCAGTTGATCGCCACCCCACACTTCAAACGGAATACCTTCGAGAATATTCTTGATCCAGATTCCCACAAAAGTCTGGCGAGCATCTTTCACACGCATCGCCGGCCCGAAGGTGTTGGTCAACCGAAGAGCGGTGGAACGGATTCCATACACATCATTGTAGAGCATGTGATACTCTTCACCGGCGACCTTGTTCACGCCGTTCACATCCACGGGACGAATCGGATGTTTTTCATCCACAGGGAGATACTGCGGTCTTCCGTACAGTTGACGGGTACTGGCAAAGACTACTTGAATATTCTGATTGTATTGTCGACATGCTTCGAGAATACTCAACTGAGCTTTCGCATTGATTTCCAAGTCAGTAAAAGGATTTTGCATCGAATCCATGTGGCTGGTCTGGCCGGCGAGATTAAAAAGATAATCTTTTCCCTGTATGAGATATTTCATGCTGTGACTGTCGCGAACATCGGAAATATTAACCGTGATATTTTGAGAAAACTCACTGATATTGCACATGTTCCCACCGTATTCGGGAATCAGACTGTCGATCACGGTAACGTTTGCTCCCAGAGACACGAGTCGTTTTGCCAGTTGTGATCCGATAAATCCGATACCACCGGTGATCAGAACATTTTTATTATCGAAATGATTTGTTTCCATTTTCTCTCCTTTATTTTTTTCGTGCTTCGATGAATATAGAATCAGGCTTACGTATTGAACCATCTTCATTTATGTCAAGATAAAATTCGTTTAACCCCGGAATCGCACTCTCATCACACCGGCAGGAACGGCAGTTTACAAAACCGGTATCTTCGAGGAGTTTGCGAATGCTATACCGATCGTACATCCACTGGTGAATCTCCCCGTGATCGCGAAACTCAGCAATCTGAGCGGTGGTGGGATTTGGGTGCGGCGGAAGTGTATCAACTCCGCGGTAGTGATTCACCTGAGCTGCTACATTTCCAACTCGTTCAACCACATAGTCGTGAGCTGGCATTGGCTTGGTAATCCAGTGGCGATACATTTCCCCTCCGGAAAAATTGCGGGTCATCTGATCGAGCAGTTCGATCAACGACCACTCATACCGATCCGCCGCGCCCGGTTTTCCCGCCGCCGCATCGTCCAGATTTTTTAGGTAGTTTCTCGCCAACTGTTCAAGATCAGGGATGGCGATCCGAATGATTCCACCCGGTTTTAGGACGCGGTAACATTCGTGTATAAATTCGATAGCCTTGTGGCGAGGAAGATGTTCCAGCATATTTGAATGGTACATCACATCGGCACTTCCCGAATCCATAGGGATTCCCTTTTGTACGTCCCACTGTTTTACGTGAGGAGGAATCGGGTTAACATCGAGATTGATCCAGTCGGGATGGTAGTGGTCTCCACACCCCATATTGACATAGACACCGTTTTTTGCTGTGGGAAATGAGACTGTCGCTTGGACATTTTTCACCATTGGTTCACGATTGATTTTTTCAAAAACCCAGGTAACTTCGTACTGATCTGCCGCTTCGTTGGCGTAATATTCAATTGTGCGGTGAAGTTTCAGGTCGTGAGCCGTGAACAGTGTCATCAGTTCTCGTTCATTGAAACAGAGTTCCACCGTTTCAATTCCGTAGGCTTCTTTTTTCATGTGGAAAGTTCGCTGTTTTCGGCAGATTGGGGTGCGATGAACCACTACCCAACGATTTGCGGTGCGTACCGTTTCGGCGATATGTTCCCGATAATTGGGAACATGCAGAAGAATACACGAGGATATAACCACATCGTATGAAGCATTTTCAATGGGAAGATTCGCTCCGTCTGCTTCGATAAAGGTGCAGGCTGGATAGTAGTTTCGAGCCATGTCCACGAGGTGAGGCGAATAATCGACTCCCGTGTACCGATACCGTTTCCCCGTGAGATATTCGATAACTTCTGAATAGTAGCCGGTGGAGCAGCCAATTTCGAGAAGCGAATCGCCATTTTTCAGGATATCATCAAGTGCAGAAGACATGACTTGATAGGGCTGAGCAATCGCGTTTTTGTGATACATTTCGTGAAGTTGGATTCGCGTCAAATCTCTCTGGCGCGAAGGGATCGAAGGACTTTTCCACGCCTCAGTTAGCTCGGTGGTAACCGAATCTCGTTCGATAACCGTATGCCCCGTGGAGATATTCTGCATCGGCGAGACGAGCGGTTCGGTTTGATATTTCAAATGGCGGGCTAGAATCTCTGCGGTTTGTTCCATTCGCTTTTCATAAGAGTGATCGTTGAATGTTCGTTCCTGGCCTGCTTTGGCAATTTTGGAAGCTTCGTCAGGGTGATCGTTATAGTAGCGAATCTTTTCAATAGCCTCTTCTGGCGAAGAGTACGTGACTATTTCCTTGCCGGTTTCAAAGAGATCACTGAGATTATCTTTCTCATCAGTAATCAATAGAGCACCACACCCCGTCGCTTCGAAAAGACGCATATTATTCGCGTTGTTTTCCGCCACGTCAATGTGTCGATTAAGGGTAATCTTCGATCGTTTTAATGTGGCGAACATATCAAGCCCCCACACTTCTCCGTGATGGCGTCGTTTCAGATTGGAATTTTCGGGAAGTGCTTCGGCTCCGTATCCCCAAATATTGAGCGGAACCTGTTGAGAAATCGTTTCAAGAAGATTATACCCTTTGCGGTGAAGTGTCGATATTCCTCCGACAAAGGTGAGTGGTACATCTTGCTTGATATCGTGTTGCTGAAGTGTCTCCCACACCCGCTTGTCAAAGCCAAGTGGCTGATAATACGATGGAATACCGAGAGCTCGAAATCGTGGGACAAAGTGAGGAAATGATGTAAAAATGAGATCCAGAAGTTTTGGGTTGCAATTTTCCGGCACTGGCGAAGCAATCTGACCTACAATCAATTTAGTATATTGGCGAATCTTTGAAATAAACTCTGGTGTGGCAAGGGAAAAACAGTGAAGATAGAGCACTGTCGGTCTGATTTTCTGTATCTGAGCAACCAGCGTATCCATGAGAGAAATATCTCCCAGCCCTTTTTCTTTGGCCCATTTTTTCTGAAGCGGTTTGCAATTGAAAACAATATCATCCGCCGCCCACCCCTGTTTTCTCATTCCCTGGCTATAAAAATCAGAATCTCCAAAATAGGAATTCATAAGAACAGAGTGTTGCACCGAAAACTCACGTTCTGAAAGATCGGGAATAATCGAATACATTTGATCGAGAAAACCTTCATAGTAGGATGTAACAAAGAGAATTGAGTTATTTCTTGTCGATAATTCGGTTTGTCCTGCTACATTCTCTGTCATCTTTTTTATCGTATCGAGATAAGAAATACCAGACATTACAATCTCCTCTTTTATAGCTCTTACAGAACTAAATTAATTTTCGTTACAAAAAATGAATCTGATATATCCCACTGATGATAAGCATTATAAAATTTTTAATTCGACTCTGCAAGTGAAAGAACAATGTTTAATAACCAATGCAGTCGCATAATTTTACCCGATTACCCAGATAGAGCAGGAACTCAATTCGGCGTGAGACCAAAAAGC